>JABXJY010000372.1 GCA_013375385.1 Desulfobacterales bacterium | reverse complement strand
TTATAACCACCTGCCAAGAAAAGTAGCTTTGCAATACCCTTCTCGCCGTGACCTTTTTAAGAGGTCGAGACATTTTCCTTGCCAGTGTCACATAAAACTCTTGAAGAACCTGGGTACTCAGTACGCCATTTTTCTTTCCCAGAGTTGGGAGATGGTCTTTGCAGCCACCTCATGCTTGTTTCCTGCGTCAAGGTCATGGGCATAAACGAGAATGTTCGTGTCAACGAAAATACTATCCTTCATAGAGATCTTCACGCTTCCAGGTTATCTTTCCCCCCAGGTGAAATCCTCTCCCTAAAGCGTGTAAGGCGCTACGCTTGGCAGTTTCATATTCTTCTTCTCTATCTATGATCTGCTTGAGCTGGTCGCTGAGCATTTTGCTAATTGAAGTACCATTTTGGGCTGCTATTAACTTTCCTTTCTTTATTATGTTCTTCTCAATACTGAGAGTGATGTTTTGCTTCATCTTGCCCTCCTGGAACCATAGCACGTAATTTACATGTACCACACAAATAGCGAATTGTAAAGCAGCAAGAATGAACTAATAGCTGATAACCAGATAATGTTCCTCGTTAACAATACCATGGGACAAAAAAAGGCGGGGAATCTCTTCCTACCCTTTCTAAATGCGCCTTTTCTGACTTAGCGAGGACCCTTTTTGGTGGACCAGCATAGGCCGCAAGGCGCTTATATGTTAATGGACAAGCCATGCAAGATAGGGAAGCTGGGCTTAGTGGGGCCTCGAAGGGCTCTTACAAGGTTATGATGTTTCCTCAATAGTATACTTCTGAGTATTATACTTCAGAGTATACAATTATCAATAATCAAAGAGTATTATATCTTCTCTCCTCTTTGCCAGGTCTTCCAACTCTTTGGTAAATCCTGACTTGGAAAAGAATCCGAAGTATCGGTATTTTGCTTCGGAATCAGCAGGCTCCAACACCAATGTCCCTGGGACCCATCGCTTCTTACAGCTGTCAAAACCAGCGCAGAGCCCATACGGACCAATAGTATCAACATGTCCAAATGTAATGCCAAAAAGTATTTTGATTTCTATGGGTTCTTCTGATAGGTTTAAAAAATGTCAAGGGAGTAGTCACAAGAAGAATTTTGTAGAGGCCATCATGCTTCAAACGGTCAAAGCTTACTACTATAACGGGAAGATCGAATTGGAAGAAGGCATTAGAACCAAGAAGAAAGTTCCCGTGTTGGTTACATTCTTAAAAGAAGATAGGGGAAATCATCTATCTGCTTCTCCTCATGCCAGCAGTTCCAAAAATTTGCTGCATACGTAAGGATGGAGCTGTTTGGCAAAATCAGCCGTTAAATGATGCTGTTTAATTAGCCGTTGCACATCTGCTAAATCTTGCAGCCGTGCCTTTGCAGTCATACCCGAGGCCAGCTTAAGTTCAATTAATGATTTAAGACCAATAACCTTGATGTCTTCGCGGATCTCCACTGCTGCCCCCGGGTCAGGAAATGCGACGGGCTTTGGCTTCCCATCACCAGGGAACTCCCCGGTTATCACGAATTCAATCTGGACTCCGGTCTCAACATCCCGAAGATTTCGACTTCCCGGAGCAGCCAAAACATAGCCTCGGCCAGTAAGCTCTTTATGGAGCTTAGTCAATCCCTCCCTAGAGACTAGAAGGTCAATATCATCAGTAAAGCGACGTACCCCATGTAGGATAAGGGCATAACCACCAACCAAGCTGTAGGAAACACCCAACTCGTCCAGACGCTTTGCAAGGCGTTCGTATGTTTTTCTAAGGCGTCCCTGCCCCTGATACAACTGACCTGCCTCACTTAGTACAAAATCAAAGGATTTATCGAGTTCGCTTTCATATGTCCGCAGTTCACCCTCTTGTTTTAAATCCTTATTCATTATACATACCTCTACTTCTCGCCTCCATACCCTCTCCGGCTTTCAATGGCTTTCCTTATTTGCTGTATGACAAAGGGGGTGGCCTTGATTATCTCA
>JABXJY010000371.1 GCA_013375385.1 Desulfobacterales bacterium | reverse complement strand
GGAGAAGCTTTTTGAGGAACTGCTTACTGCAGAGGAGGGAACAACCGCTACATTACATCAAAAGATCTTTTCGGCAAAAATAACAGAGGAAATAGGGAAGAGATATCTAAAAAAGGTTGATAAGTTGATCTCCCTCGCACGACAGAATAGGGATAGTGAAAAGATCTTCTCACTCTTAAAGGAACTGGTCCCTACGTATGAGCGTTCAGAGTCCGGAAGGAGGGAGTAAGCCGTAAGCTGGTAGCATTGTTAACCGTTATTGGTTATCCGTTATTTTTTTACCGATTTCCGCCCAAAGAGGTTTTCGGTAAAATTTTCCATTCACACCATACATTCATGTGCTCCCATTCATTTTTACTGCTATTAGCTCCAAGCACTTTTCGGCAAATCCCTCTTGCCTCCCACGTCTCATGATAAAAACTTACAAATTTCGACTTAAAGCAATTTTGGGTAAAAAACCTGATCAATTCATTTCCGATGGCAGGTTAAAAGCGCTTTGACAATTTGTGTACTGGCAGGTAATATCAGTATGTAAGAATTTCTTCCGTTGACCTATTTCTGGAGTATTAAAATGCCAAAAAACATAGAAGCTGTGTATGAAGACGGGGTCTTAAAGCCATTGTCACCTTTAAGCCTAAAGGAACATGAGAAGGTAAGACTTTCTCTTGAGCGAGGAGAAAGCATTGCTAGATCTACCAGCGGTATGTTTGACGGTCTCGATGATAAAGCTATCGATGAGATTGCGCTTTCTCCGGAATTTCTTCCTGAAGAGTGTTGAGCATGTTCTTTTCCGATCTTGAATCTGGCTCCTCTATCTTCGTAGATGCCAATATTTTTGTTTATCACTTCTCTAAAAGATCAAGATTCAATCCAGCCAGTACAAACTTCCTGGAGTGTGTCGAAAAAAGGGATTTTATCGGTGTTACTTCCACGTTGGTAGTGCAGGAAGCAACACATCGCATGATGATCATGGAAGCTGCTGGTATTCTAGCTAATATCAAGGCAAAGGACTATGTAAAATACCGAAAGGCTAATCCCGATATTAGCAAGAGATTAGAAAACCATAGGGTAATACCCGAAAAGATAGCCTTTTTTAATTTAGAGATAATATCTCCCGACATCACTACTATTGTAAGAAGCCAGCAAATGAAAAGACGTTATGGTGTTCTTTCTAATGATGCCCTAAGCCTCCAGATTATGGAAGATCTGAAAATCAATAATCTCGCCTCAAATGATTCCGACTTTGAGAGGGTAGACTTTATTAAGCTCTATAAGCCGTCTGTAAGTACCGAGTCACCAGGATAGAGGACGAGCACGACCTGTACTCCATCAAAAACATGTCCCTTCTTCTGGGCCTCAAGATCCTGCTCAAGACCACCGCGGTGGTGATCTTCGGGCAGGGAGCCCGGTGATTACGCTGAGCGCATAGGGCCCCAGTGGAATAGGTTTAGATTCCACCCCAGTTAAATATCCTTCGATTTAACAGGGCAGGCGGGGTAAACATAGCGCCTGCCGTATGCGATAGGCAGTGGGCACTGGGCAGTAAGCACGAAGTAGGAAGTAGGCAGTTTGATTCGAAGAGGGTTATTGGTCTTTGGACAAAAAACTCGGAATTTGTTATCGATGCTTGAAAAAGGAAGGCTCGAAGAGGCAAGCAGTAAAAACAGAATAGAGGAGGACAAGTGCACATTGTACGTCCGATGCTTCAATGCTGGATGGAGAGATGGTAAGACTTCATCAGCATGCCAAGGAGAGACTGATTGAACGAGGAGCTACTGAATCCGAGATTACTGCCACTGTTGAACAAGGTGAAATTTTCCCTGCAAAGTATGAAAGAACGTGATTCAGACGTAATTTCCGTTTTAATGATTTATGGCGAGATAAACATGACGGCTTCGTAAAAAATCTTTTCACCGGTCATTGCGAGGAGCGAAGCGACGAAGCAATCTCCTGATTTCAAGCAGTTACAGCCAATGAGATTG
>JABXJY010000370.1 GCA_013375385.1 Desulfobacterales bacterium | reverse complement strand
GGAGGGCAGCATGAGAAGGCCAGAATGGAATGGCTCGAGTGGCCGACGTTACCAGCCGTGCAAAAGGGGCATGTTTATCTCATAGATTCAGACCTGATAGACAGGCCTGCCCCAAGAATAGTGAGCGGCCTAGAGGAGATGGCTAGATTAATACATCCAGAGATAGAAGGGCATGAGAGGCAGTGAGTATTACAGGGTAACCCCCGTACGGGTCATGACTACAGGGCTCGTCTTATCCGGTATACTGCTTGGGATGATCCTTTTCTCATTATGTTTGGGGCCTGCCGGGATTTCCCTAAAGGATGCTCTTACGTGGGTCACCGGCTCTAGATCAGTTGACCAGACGGCATGGATGATTCTGTTTAAGATACGATTGCCGAGGATCTTGCTCGCCGGCCTCGTTGGTTTTACGCTCGCGTTTGGAGGGGTTGTATTTCAAGCCCTCCTGAGAAACCCCTTGGCAGAGCCCTTTATACTTGGCATCTCAAGTGGTGCCGCAGTAGGTACGATTATTGGAATCGTCTTAGGCCTTGGGTTCAACCTGGGGGTGCCCCTGCTCTCCTTTATGGGCGCCATGTTTACTATCCTCCTGGTGATGGGCATAGCCGGTCGTCATGGAGGGCTGGAATCATCTACGTTGCTCCTGACTGGGGTCATCATTAATGCCTTTTTCACAGCTGTCATAATGTTTTTCATCGCCACAACAAGTGGCAGCAGGCTTCATTCCATGCTTTTCTGGCTTTACGGCGACCTTTCACAGAGCAGATACGTTCAGCTATCAATAGGTCTTCCACTCATCTTGGCCGTCTCAGGTATCATCTATTTCTTTTCTCGCCACCTCAATCTTATCGTAGGGGGAGAGGAGTCTGCCCTTCAGATGGGCGTCGAGGTAGAGTTGTTAAAGTGGATATCATTCCTTGGAATATCGCTAATGACTGGTCTAGTTGTATCTTTTTCCGGAATAATAGGTTTTGTCGGTCTCATCGTGCCGCACCTCATGAGGATGGTTCTTGGAGCTGATCACAGGCTCTTGATGCCAGCAGCTGCCCTTGGAGGAGCCGTTTTCTTAATAGCCGCAGATACCTTTGCACGGACAATCCTATCTCCCAGTGAATTGCCGGTAGGAGTCATAACCGCCTTTTTAGGGGCTCCTTTCTTTATCTATCTTTTAAGACAGAGAGGTAGCCAGTGGACTCAGAGTTGATCCTTAAGGGCGTCTCCTTTAGGTATGACAGCCAGTGGTGCCTTGAAGGGATCGATCTTGAGCTGAAAGAGGGTGAGATCGTGGGCATGATAGGCCCAAATGGTTCAGGCAAGAGTACCTTGTTAAAGATCATGGATGGCCTTCTCAAGGTACAGAAGGGGGAGATCTTGCTCCTGAATAGACCATTATCCGAATACACAAGAGGGGATATTGCCAGGCGGATCGCCATGGTGCCCCAGGAATCAAACTTCCGCTTCCCCTTTTCGGCCTTTGAGGTTGTATTGATGGGTCGTTTTCCCCATTTGGGCCCCTTCCCCTTTGAGGGAAAAGAGGATCAGGAGATAGCCCAACACTCTATGGAGATCACCGGTACACTTGATCTGGCACCTCGTTCCATCCATGAGTTGTCAGGAGGGGAGAAGCAGCGGGTGCTGATTGCCAGGGCATTGACCCAGAAGGCCCAGATAATCCTCTTGGATGAGCCAACATCCTTCCTTGATATACGGCACAAGGTGGAGATATTCGAGCTGATTTCAACTTTGAGTCGTACCCAGGGGCTCAGCGTGGTTATCGTTTCTCATGATATCAGTTTGGCTGCTCAGTACTGCCAACGGATGCTCCTTTTGAATAAGGGAAGTATCTACAAAGTAGGTGAGCCCGCCGAGGTGATAACCGCCGACACTATCAGCGCAGTCTACCAGTGTCCCGTATTTGTCGACGAGAACCCGATTAGCAAAACCCCCCGCGTTACAGTCGTCTCAAAGAGAAAAGAGAGTAAA
>JABXJY010000369.1 GCA_013375385.1 Desulfobacterales bacterium | reverse complement strand
ACACTTACTGTTTGCCATTTACTATCTGAATGAAGAAGTGGAAAGGATAGAAGGAGTAGATAGATTTGCATTTGGTCTCTTTCAAAATGTGGATGGGGTCACATAAGTAAATAGGTAACATTGAATCCTCTTTCAAGAAACACCGGTATTGAAGCAGATACGCCCCGGATTGCAAAGGAAAAGTCGAATATCAATACTTAATGAGTTATGCTCTGCCCCCATTTCGCGTCTCCGGATTGAGGGCACTACAGTGCGGCTTCACAATACGGGAGGATGGCTTTTCCGTTTAGACGAACAAGGCAATCAGATGTTTGGCGAAGCAGAAATTTTTCTTTTCGATAACGGTATAATGTCTTCAGTACGCGTCAGCTAGAGACAATTATGATACTGGCAAGCTGTAACAGGTTTGGATCAAGACAAAAGGATTGAGATATTGAATTATCGAGATTTGCAATCGCACCAAAGGGAATTATATCGATAGGAAAGTTCCCTTCGTATAAAAGCCTTTGAGCTTTTTTCTTATCGGATGTAAATTTCAGAATTGACCCCACTTCACTTGCTTCAGAGTGCTTCACTTCAGTAATCAAATCTAAGGTTGCTATAATTTGAAATCATGTCTCTCGCTAGCTAATGCTTGAACAGACAAGCAATTAACCCTATCATTATATGTCCCTGAAACTCAGAATTTGCATGATAGCTCCCCTGTGGTTCTACTGAAGCTAGACAGGGTATCTCGCATTTTTCTCTTCATAGCTGAGGGGAGAGGAACAGGAGTTACGGCGATACTGCAGTAGGCTAAAGGCAAATCGCATGGCAATAAACCCTCAGTTCAAATCCTGCGTCCATCGGGAAAGCGTGGCACAGGCATGGGATCGAATCATCATGTGGCACATTCCCATGGCACCGAGAGTATAGGGAAAAAGACTATGGCGGAGGTCAGTATCCTAAAGGCAACATATTCAGCTCCTGGGATCGAACCGCTCTTAGAGCCGCTCGGAGGGATGGAGCGTTTTATTGAAAAGGGCGACAGGGTGCTCTTAAAGGTCAACCTTCTGTCTGCTAGGAAGCCTGAAAAGGCAGTGACGACCCATCCGGAGTTTGTAAGGGCTGTGGCTATGGCAGTAAGAAAAGTCGGAGGCTGCCCCTATATCGGTGATTCTCCGTCGGGAACGTTCTCAGGAAGGACCCTTCGGAAGGTCTATAAGCAGTCGGGATTAGAAGAACTAACAAATGAGCACGACATACCTTTGAACTACGATACCGGTACCAGGAAACTGGACATCCCAAGAGGCAAGAGATTAACACGGTCGCCTGTTTGTAACTATGTCCTCAATGCCGACAAGGTTATCGCGCTGCCAAAGCTAAAGACGCATTCCTTCCAGTACATGACGCTGGGCTGTAAGATCTTATATGGTGCGGTCCCCGGGCTTACCAAGGCAAGGTATCATGCCCGGTTTCCCCGGAGAACTGCCTTCGCGGATGTGTTGCTCGATGTGCTTATGTCGGTGAAGCCCCAGTTGTTTATCATGGACGGCATTCTGGGAATGCAAGGCCAGGGGCCAGGTAGCGGCGATCCGGTTAAGCTTGGATGGGTTTTGGCATCCACGGACCCCGTGGCCATGGATATAGCCGTCTGCAGGATCATAGGGATAGAACCCGTAGGAATACCGGTCCTCAAGAGGGCGAAAATCCGACATCTGTGGCCGGAAAGGATTGACTATCCGCTCCTCAGGCCTGAAGATATCGCCATTACGGGATTTAAACTGCCGAACACGGCCGATCACCTGTTAACTGGCAAAAAGCCGCCCCGGAAGAATCCCGTTGTTACAGACAAATGTATCGGCTGCGGAGACTGCGAAAGGATTTGTCCCAGAGGTGCGGTCACGGTAGATGGCGAAGTTGCAGAGCTGAACTATTCAAGGTGCATCCGATGCTTTTGCTGTCATGAGGTTTGCCCGGAGAATGCCATAAAGCTCGGTAGAGTG
>JABXJY010000101.1 GCA_013375385.1 Desulfobacterales bacterium | reverse complement strand
CTATTTGTCGGCAATTTACGACCCTTCAGAAATGTCTTGGTAGGATGTTCATATCTTCATTTCCATGGGTCACTGGAAGTGCATTGGGGCCTGCCTTTTTCTCTCTAACCAACGTGAAGAATACAAGATGAACTATTCAGCTATTCATTGATGATCATTCTATTCATTTCGGTCTCAAATAGCCAATGAAAAGGAGTAGACCCCGTAGCATAGCTAAAAGGTAAATAGTCGGTAACCATTGCATTGAGTTGCAGGGTATCAAAACTGGATATGACTGTGTTACAACCTGTCCCATAATTCCCAGAATCGGGGAAATGATTTATTCACACAATGTTCAGCCTCTATTTTGATTCCCGGCACCTTCAATCCTACCACAGACAAGCTCATAGCCAGGCGATGGTCATAATGGGATTCAACAGTTGTTCCGCAGAGCCTTCTTCCTCCGTGTATGATAAGCCCATCAACCAGTTCCTCCACCCGGCCGCCCAGCTTACTCCATTCAAGGGCTATGGCCCGTAGACGATTGCTCTCCTTATGACGGAGGTGAGAGACATTTCGAATAACTGTCTTACCGTTTGCAAAAAGGGCAATGGCTGACAAGGTGGGCACCATGTCCGGCATGGCTGCCATATCCAACTCAATCCCGGAAAGCAGTCCACCATAAACAGTAACCCGGTCGATTTCCCTTCGGACCTGGCACCCCATTTCTTTGATGATCTCGAGAAAGCCTATATCCCCTTGCTTGGTAGAATAGGGCCTGATATTTTCTGTCGTAACCATTCCGCCTGTAACGGCTGCGGCTGCCCAAAAGTAAGAAGCTCCTGATACATCACCTTCTACTGAGAACTGACAGGGCAGATAGCCATACCCGGCCGGAACCCTGAAATAGCGATATCCGTTCCTAATTACAGAAATTCCGAACTCCCTCATCACCTCTATGGTAATATCCACGTATGGTTCTGAGACTAATCCTCCTGTGACCTCAATTTCTATCCCCTTTTCAGCATAAGGACCGGATAGGAGGAGTGAGGATACATACTGGCTGCTCTTTTGCCCAGAGATAGTTACCTTTCCACCCTTGATGCCCCTTGCCCTGACAAGAACCGGGGGGCACCCGTTTTGCTCAAGACAGAAGGCCTCCACTCCGAGCTGGTTCAGGGCGTCAACCAGCCCTTCAACAGGTCTCAAAAGCATTTGGGGGCTTCCGATAAGGAGAAATTCTCCCGTGGCAAGGGAAACTGTTGACAGAAGGAGGCGCATAGAAGTCCCGGAGTTCCCCAGATAGAATTCCTTTCTGTTTGAGGGAGGGAGGAATCTCCCTCCACTCCCTATCACCTTCATGTCTTCTCCCTCTATTGATATCTGAATTCCAAGCTCTCTAAGGGCATTGATGGTATAGGAAGTATCTTGACATGGAAGGAATCCCAGAATACGGCTTCCCTGTCTGGCCAGGCCAGCAGCTATGACTGACCGATGGGTAATGCTCTTGGAACCTGGTATTCTTACGGTCGCATCGATATGGGGCCGGGGTTTTATCTCTTTCATTCGTCTCTTATGTTAAGTGCTTCTTTCACAGCCCTCTTCATGGCGCTGATTGGCGGATTGATATCCGTCCACAATCTAAACTGTTCTGCACCCTGGTAGACAAACATAGTAAGCCCGGTAATTGTCCTGCATCCCCTTTTCCTGGCTGTCTTTACCAGTCTGGTCTCAGGAGGATTATAAATGATGTCCATAACCACCATCCCTTCTTTCAGGAGATATTCTGGGATGAGGCACTGATCTTTATGAGGATACATTCCCACTGGTGTTGCCTGGATCAAAATGTCTTCATCCATCTTTCCTACATCTTTTAAGAGGACAAAAGGGGAGTGGAGAGATCTGGCCAATGCTATCCCACGCTCAGGGGAGCGGTTGGCAATTGTCAGATGGACTCCCTGTTCTTTTAAAATAAAACCGATGGCCCGAGCTGCACCGCCAGCGCCTAGAAGAAGACAGTTCATCCCAGTAAGACCGACCACATCTTGAAGTGCCTTAAGGGATCCAAGTGCATCAGTATTATATCCGATCAGTTGGCCATTTTTATTGACAATGGTATTTACTGCCCCAATCTTTTTAGCCATCTCATCCACACCATCTAAGTACGGTAATACCTCTGATTTAAAAGGCAGTGTAACACTCATCCCCTTTATGCCTAAGGCCCTCATGCCCTTGACACACCCCTCTATATCTCCGGTTTCAAAGGCCAGATAGACTGCATTAACCCCAGTCACCTCAAAGGCAGTATTATGCATGATAGGGCCAAGTGTTTGACTTAATGGGAAGCCTAACACACCGTAAAGATCCGTATGGCGATTAATGATCATGTTTTTAGCATATCGATTATCTCTTTCATCTGCCTGATAGGAATCTGTCCTCCGGCAGATTCCTCTCCACCTTCAAGTGAGGCAAATGTCAGATACCCACCCATCAGATGGGAAACGATTCGGCTTATTCTGCCCATGGGGCCCATGCAGAAGGCGATAACCTTGGCTTCCAGATTATGGGCTTTTGGTATGAGTTGGAGCACCCGAAGATTATCTGCCCAAGTCTTGGCCCAGGTGACGATCTTGATAATGTCGGCACCTGTATTCGCCAGATCTCGGAAGATCTTTTCCAACTCTCGCCCTGAAGGGGTGCTATCAGATATGTGGGTTGAGATGACAATGCCAGATCTTCCCCGAGCATCAAAAATCCTCTCCTGCCATTTCGGAGGCAAACTCAATTCCACATCCACAAGGTCTGCCCCCTCTTGAATGGCAGTCAATATATAATCGGTACGGGTCTCCGGGTCTGCACTACCTTTCCCACCCTCCTCCCTCGAGCGGTAGGTCACAAGTACCGGCTTACAGGCAGCCTGAATGATCTCATGCAAATCAAACGTATCCATCACATCCAGGCGTATCTCCACCATATCAGCCAGAGTATTGGCCCTGGTTATCTTTTCAAGGGCCTCGTCAGTATTTTTCGCTATAATTGGAATGCAAAACATAACTTCAAAGGACAGAGAGGAATTATTTAATATTATTTCTCAACTGATTGAGAAACTTCTGCATCTCTTCATAATCCCTGCCCCTTATGATATGAGTCAGATACGTGAGCCGGGAATTGATCTCCTCAATCTGCTTGACTGTATAGGGGCTAAACATGATCTCAGCCAGCAGGTGATCGTCTTCCGAAAGGAGCCCCCTCGCAATATCCAGGTGCTTTCTAAATGTAGTGCCCGGTGCCTCCTGTTTTTTCATGCAGGCGGCAAACACCATCGATGAGGCAAAGGGAACTGACAGAGAGTAGGCGATAGTCTTGTCATGTTCCTCAAAGGTATACTCGTAGACATTAAGTTTAAGGCCCCTATAGAAGTCTCGAAAGAATCCCTTTCCTTTCTCATCGGACTCTTTGATAATGATCGCATTCTCATTACGAAGGTCCCTGACATTGGCGAAGGTAGGGCCGAACATCGGGTGAGTGGATACAAACCTCTTTCCCCCCCCTTTGTAGTACTCATATAAACCGGTTTTTACCGATGCAATGTCCGAAAGAATGCAGTCCTTCGGCAGGTAGGGAAGAACGTCATCAAATGCCTTAAGGGTATTGGGAAGGCTTACCGCGTTAATCACAAGCTCAGGTTTAAACGCTTCGGCCTCCGAGAGTTCAAGAAACCTTTTTACGTTAAGAAAGTATTTGAGCTTTCTCCTGTCCGTGTCGTAGACAGCCACTTCATGGTCGAGACAGAGCTCCTCTACAAGCCAGGCGCCCATACGCCCGGCACCAGGGATAAATATCCTCATACCACCTTCCTTTCCTTGTAACAGCCCATCAGTTTAAAGTCAGTGGTAATCTCTTCCGCTTCCTCGAGCGCCTTCACAACCTTGTCATCTTTGTTTGACCCCATAAAATCAAGGAAAAAGGCATAGCTCCCCGGCTCATTTGGAATCGACTCTATCCTTGTCAGGTTAATATTTTTCCTTGCAAATACCTCGAGTACACGGAAAAGAGTGCCCGCCTTGTGCTCTGTGGAGAATATCACTGAACATTTGTCGCCCTCTTCCCTGTTCTCCTCCTTTGAGAGCACAAGGAATCTTGTCACATTTCTGTCAAGATCTTCTATATCCTCCTTTATAATCTCAAGGTTATAAAGCTGAGCAGAAAGCCTGCTCCCGATTGCAGCAGACCCTTTCAATTTTTTTTCCGCCAACATTCTTGCCGCACCTGCGGTGTTGTAGTGCTGAACAGGCTTCAGTTTATTCCTTGCAAGAAAGTAACGGCATTGCGCCAGAGCCTGGGGATGAGAGTATACGGCACTAACCTCCCTGTAGTCAGTTCCTGGAAGTGTAAGAAGACAGTGATGTATGAGAAGCTCTACTGCCCCCACCACATTGAGGTCAGTATTGATAAGGAGTCTGTTTACCTGATCGACAGAACCGCCAAGTGTGTTTTCCACGGGAACAATTCCATAGTCATAGAGCCCGGATGTAACTCCTTCAAATATCTCCGCAAATCCACTGCACGGCACAGGAATTAGATCACTGTTCCACTTCCTTGATGCCACCTCACTGTATGCACCGTGTTCACCCTGGAATGCAATAAGTTTGTTATCCTTTTGCTGAAGGTTTTTGCTTTCATTAATGATCTCGATATAGATTCTCTCTATGAGCTCTGCATTAATCAGCCCTTTCCAGTTCCCTCCGATCCTGTCAAGGAGTTCTCTCTCCCTTTCCCTGTCTTCAATCTGGGGCTTAAGCCTTTTGGCCATAAGGGCCAGTTCCATCCTGTGATTTAAGAGTCTCAGGATTTTGGAATCAAGGAGGTCAATGTTCTCTCTGATCTCTTTCAGATTCATACTTCACCTCACTACCCTTTTAACCGGGGCCTGCGGTTAGATTATCTCATTTACCACAGCCTCCAGTTCTCTCATTGATATCTTTTCCACAACCGCATTGCCTATGCCGTGAAGAAGCACCAAATTAATGCTGTCCCCTTTCCTCTTTTTGTCCTTTCTCAGCGCATCAAGCACCCTTTCCACATCAAGCTCAAGTCTGGTCGGGAGTTTCAGTTTCTTGAGCAGTGCCTCGATCCTTTCCGCTTCTTCCGCCTCTAGGTGCCGTCTTTTTGCAGAAAGTGCCGAAGCAACCAGCATCCCTGCACTGACAGCCTCTCCATGGGGAACACCCGTGGTCTTTTCAATGGCATGTCCGAATGTATGGCCGAAATTAAGCTTCCTGCGCCCTCCTTCTTCCCTTTCATCCCTGTTCACAATTGATGACTTTATGACCACCGAATCATAAACAAGCTTCTCTATCACCTCGATATCGAGCTCGAGCGCCTTTTCACAATGTTCTTCAAGATACGTAAACAGATTGGCATCCCCTATGGCGGCATGCTTTACAATCTCGGCGAAACCGCATGAAATCTCTCTTTCAGGCAGGGTTCTCAGGAGATTCATGTCACAGATAACAAATTCAGGTTGATTAAAAACACCCACCATATTTTTATACCCACCGAAATTCACACCGTTCTTCCCACCGACACTGGCATCAACCTGAGATAGCAGCGTTGAGGGGACAAATCCGAACCTCACTCCGCGCAGGTAGGTTGATCCAACAAAACCGGCAATATCACAGACAATACCTCCGCCGATCCCGACAATAAAGGATGAACGGCCAGCCTCAAGCTCCACAAGTTTCCCATATATGCCCTGGACCGTATCCAGGTTTTTTATCCTTTCACCGGTACCGATCTCTATGACTTCACAGGGCGGGAAGTCCTTCGAATAGTAGTGTCTGACATTGGCATCTGTGATAATCACCACTTCTTCCGTAGGAATATACTTTCTCACATCTCGGAGGCTCTCGCCGATCAGTATGGTTGAGGCACCTCTACTGCCGTGAATTTCAAGGAGTTTCACTATATCTACTCGGCCTGTTTTTCTTATCCTGATTAATCTCATTCATACAGGAACGAAGCGCCTGTAGTTTCTTCATCAGGCCTGCAAACATATCAGGCGGCATGGCTTGATCCTTATCGCATAACGCCTTACACGGATTGCAGTGTACTTCGATTAGAATGCCGTCTGCTCCTGCCGCCATAGCAGCAAGGCTCATGGGTTCAATGATGCTTAACCTCCCGGTTCCATGAGAAGGGTCAACAATGATGGGAAGGTGGGAGACCTCTTTAACTGAGGGTACAATGCCTAGATCCAGCGTGTTCCTGGTGTAAGTCTCAAATGTCCTTATCCCTCTCTCACAGAGAATGACCTTGGGGTTTCCCCCTGCAAGTACATATTCCGCACAATTGAGCCATTCCTGAAGGGTTGAATAGATACCTCTCTTCAGAAGGACAGGCTTGTCAATCTTTCCGACCTCCTTAAGGAGAGAGAAGTTCTGCATATTTCTGGTACCGATCTGGAGAACGTCCGCATATTCGCAAACCCAGGATACATCTCGAGGATCGGTAACCTCAGTCACCACCGGAAGACCCGTCTCTTTCTTTGCTTTTTCAAGTATTTTCAATCCCTTGAGACCAAGGCCCTGGAAGTCATAGGGTGAAGTTCTCGGTTTGAATGCACCGCCCCTGAGCATATCGGCACCCGCCTCCTTTACCTTATGGGCAGTTCTTATTGTTTGCTCCTCACTCTCCACGCTGCAGGGCCCGGCAATCACCACAAAATCCTCACCGATTTTCACCTTACCTACGGTAACGACTGTCCTTTTATTGTCGCCACCGTTTAAGGATGTAAGTTTAAGGTTTTTCATTATGTAACAATTTCCTCCGGTTAGCTCTGTTTCTAATCTCAGTGAACCTCATTGCTACAGCAGCATTGACTTCTCTACGAATCTTTTTGCCTAACATTTTGTCTGCTTTCTTGTTAAATAACCTATTGCATGGTCCTTGAACGCAAGTAGTGATCGGCCAGGACGATCCTGACCATTGCCTCAAGCACCGGGACAACGCGCGGAACTGCTGATACATCGAACCTTCCGGTGAGTTTCAGTTTGGCAGGTCTCTCTTCCCGGTCAACCGTATCCTGTTGTTGTCCAATTGAGGGGACAGGCTTGACTGCGGCCCTCAGGATGATCTCATCTCCATTTGAAATGCCCCCCAGGATTCCTCCGGCCCGGTTTCTTTGAAATCCATTCGGGATAATGGGATCATTATTTTCTGAACCCCTGAGCCTTGCCGCTTCAAACCCGGCACCGATCTCCACTCCCTTGACCGCCCCAACGGACATGACTGCCTTGGCCAGGTCGGCATCCAGCTTGTCAAAGACCGGTTCACCAAGTCCTGCAGGGCATCCGGTGACCCGAACCTCCACAATGCCTCCCAGGGAATCGCCATCTTTTTTGACCTCGGCGACAGCTCCTTCCATCCGTTCCGCTGCGATGGGATCCGGGCAGTAGAAGGGGTTTTTCTCAACAAAGTCTAAGTCGATGTTCCCGGCCCTGATACCGCCCAGCTCGATAGTATATGCCGTAACCTTTACCCCTGAGGGTTCCAGGATCTTCCCGGCTACAACCCCGGCAGCAACCCGGGCCGCGGTCTCCCTTGCAGAATATCTCCCTCCTCCCTTAAAATCAAAGTGACCGTACTTCTTAAAGTAGGTATAGTCAGCATGTCCCGGTCGGAAAAGTTCCCGGAGGATCTCATATGGCCTGCTGTCCGCATCTCGGTTTCGGATGAAAAGGGTAATGGGAGCGCCCGTGGTCAGGCCCTCAAATATGCCGGATAGGATCTCCACCTGGTCCTCCTCCCTCCGCGGTGTGTCCAAGGAATGCCTCCCGGGCCTCCGTCGTGCCATATCGCGCAAAAAGTCTTCTGGAAATAGACTGATCCGGGGAGGGCAGCCGTCAATAACCACACCCACTCCATCTCCGTGGGACTCCCCGAAGGTGGTTATTCTGAATATCTCTCCGAATGAATTCCCGGCCATGCCTTGTCCCCTATTACCATAGACTTTGCGGTAGCCGTTTCATGATCAAAGCTGAAACCTCCCGCAGGGAAAGGGTACTGGTATCCACCACAAGGGTTGCGGCCCGTTCGTAAAGCGGGGTCCTGACATCCAAGACCTGTTTGATCTCCTCTAAGGGATCAGTCCCTGTCAGTGATGGTCTTATTTTGCCTGATCTCTGTTCCTTATCCATCCTATCCTTAAGAACTTCAGCCTTCCCGTTAAGCCAGACTACCCAGCCATTTCTCTTTAAATTCTTCACATTCCCTTCGTCCACCACAACCCCACCCCCTGTGGCAATGATAAGATTGTCTTTCCTGGAAACCTCTTCGACCAGCCTTTTTTCAATCCCCCTGAAATGATCCCATCCCTTTCGGGAAATTATCGTCTCAATGGAACACCCGGCGTTCTCCTCAAGCAATGCGTCCGTATCGAAAAAATCTCTTCCCAGTTCCGTCGCGAGGATTTTACCCACCGCTGTCTTGCCGCTGCACCGGTAGCCTATAAGCACTATATTCATCTGATCACACGCCTGAGATTGGTCCTTGAGTCGATGACTCATTGGAACCTCATCAACCAAAAAGCGGCTCACAAAATAAAAAAGCCGTGGGCTTTTTGGCTGCCCACGGCTTAGTATTACAAGATAAAGAGCTATCAACCCATGGGCGGACCTCCCCTACCAAAATAAAAGCCCTGCCAGGATTGGTAGCTTATCATCCTTGTCATTCGTCTCCTCGACCCATTTTGGTTGCTTTTTAAATGAATCCTTCGCCTTTGTCAAGAAAAAAATTCAAGCCGTCAAAATTTCCTCTTGACATTTTCTTTCAGTCTCGTTATAAAATCACTTATGAGCTGCG
>JABXJY010000368.1 GCA_013375385.1 Desulfobacterales bacterium | reverse complement strand
ATATCTTTAAAGGCACTGAAAGACCTTTCTCTTGCCTCATGGAGGGTTTCTCCATGGGGGACCCTTACCAAGTCCGGCCTCTTTTCCCATTGTACATGGTGATCCTTGTATTTTTCTTTTACTTCATTGAAGGTTAAACCCTCCCAGTCACCGTAGCTTATATCGATCAATCCCTCGACAGGTACTATGTCGAGGTGAAAGAATTTTGCAGTTGGTTGAGCAGTCTCAATGGAACGCCTGAGTGGACTCGTATAGATAGCATGAATGTTCTTATCTTTCAGGGCCTCAGCTATAGCCTCTGCCTCCCTATGCCCGCCCTCATTTAATGGGATGTCTATCCTCCCCCTGAATGTTAGCTTTTTGTTCCACTCTGTCTGCCCGTGTCTAGCCAAGTAGACCTTTGTCATATATCCCTCCCAAGATCTTACGCTTACCATACTGCGATCCACCATGCCACCGTTATTCAAAGAATTCAAGGCCTTATTTAGCTTGACAAAATGAACTGCTCCCTTTAGGCTTTCTGCTGAAATAATTATCTTAAGAGTGTGGAAAAAGCTTCAGCTCTTACCAATAGGAGGATATGAAATGAATAAGGTATCCACAGCCCTTATAAGTGTCACGGATAAGAGTGGTATAGTTGAGTTTGCAAGATCCCTGGCGGGATTAGGGATAGAGATTCTCTCTACCGGTGGTACGGCGAGGACAATAAGGGAGGGAGGGATAGAGGTTCTGGATATATCTGAATATACTGGCTTTCCTGAGATGATGGATGGCAGGGTTAAAACGCTTCACCCGAAGGTGCATGGTGCATTGTTGGGAAGGAGACATAACCAACAAGATATTCAGATGATGGGAATCCACGGCATAAGAGATATAAACTTGGTAGTTGTTAATCTATATCAATTTGAACAAACGGTAGCAAAGGAGGGATGTACACTGGAAGAGGCTGTGGAAAACATCGATATAGGTGGTCCTTCCATGCTCAGATCGGCAGCAAAAAATTTTAGGTATGTCACTGTCATTGTTGATCCATCAGATTATCCTAAGGTGTTAAAGGAAATTACAGAATCTGGGGGGACAACCTTAAAGACACGATTTGCACTGGCTAGGAAGGTCTTTAATCTTACCTGCCAATACGATAAGTCAATAAGCGATTATTTGAAAGGTGTAAAACTGTAATCGACCCGGTAATGGTAGAATCTATAGTTATGAGGCATCCATAGCTCAAGAGGGTTTAGGTAGTATGGAATATGATTCAGAGAACATCCGACCTGAAGATAGTCGGTTCAGATTGGTCAAGTTTTTTGCCTATACAAGTTTTGTGATTCTCATTATCTCAAGCTTCATCTTATCAATGGTTATCTCCCAGCGGGCCACAACGGTTATGATGACTACCCATGAAAATGACGCTCTCCTCATAGCGAACAATTTGAACCATCAGGTATTTCACTATTTTGTTCTCCCTGTTCTCCGAAATTACGGTGCAATCAGCCTGAGAGAAAAGGAACAAGCTGATCTGATGGATAAAATAGTCAAGACCACTATCCACTCCTTTAAAGTAGAAAAGGTCAATATATATGACATCCTGAAAGGGCAAATTGCCTATAGTACCGATAGGGACCTGATCGGATTAACCGGCAGAGGAGGTATGGGATATAGAACTGCCCTTGAGGGAAAGCATAGCTCAGGTCTAATATCCCGTGAACCCGCGCTTTTTGGAACCTGGTTCATGGATTTTGCAAGGGAAAAGAAGCTAAGGACATTTATACCTTTCAGGGCAGAGCCGCCCTTTTCCTATATAGGGATATTGGGGGTATTTGAATTGACCCAAGATCTCACCAAGGAATATGAATCTATCACAAAATTCAGGTATCTTATCTTTGGTGTATCTCTTGCGGTTATGTTTCTTATATTCCTTGCTCTTCTGCTGGTGGTAAGAAAGGCTGAACATATCCTTAGAAGAAGGGCACAGGAACAAAAGCTATTAG
>JABXJY010000367.1 GCA_013375385.1 Desulfobacterales bacterium | reverse complement strand
GCACTCATAGCTTCTATATTCCCCATGTGGCTTTCCTCATCCTGTAGAACTGAGCCCCAACCCCTTTTTCTCTAATACCTGCAAATAAACTAAACCTCGACCGGTCAAAACCAAAATTTAACAACTCTCTTCGTTCATCAACCATTGTCTAAATTCTGAAGGCGACCTCTCGGTCGCCCCCATAGATATCCTTTCAGGACCTGCCAGCTCAACTTACATGGGAATCATTGGCCTTTCAATTACCTTCCATTCCTTCTTTTCTGTATCATATTTTAGGTTTACAAAGCTCTTTTCCTCTTCTTTCAGATCAGGATAATCAAACTTGTGATAGTACCCAGGCCATCTTGACTCCTTCCTGGCCATTCTGGTCCTCACACAGGCCTCAGCAACCCAATACCTGTGGATATTCTCCCACGCCCTCATCAGCTCATGCAGGTCCTTGGCAGCGATCTTCTCCAAATCCTCTCCGCAGAACCCTAACTTCCAGAGTCCATACTCGAGCATCTTGTCGGATGTCCCATAGGACGTTGCCCATCCGCCTGCATATTCATCCATTATCTTCTGGAGCCTGAACATGAGATTGCGTGGGGAGATGTAGTGGGGATTGACATCAGGTGTCACGGTATATGTGCTCTTCTCCTCGTAGAGGGCAAGTGGTCTATATACCTCCTCCTTAAGTTTCTTTATTGTCTCTTCAGGTACCTCAGGCTTATAGTCCTTGTTATCATAGGCAAACTTCACTGCTGCCTTTGCTGAGATCCTTCCCTGCACATGTGACCCATCTGAGAACTTGTGGGCACATGCACCCACTCCATCGCCTGCTGTAAAGAGACCCATAACAGTGGTCATTGTGTTATAATGGGCAGGGAAGGCATCCGTGTATTCTGCTGGCATAAGATCCTCAGGACCACAGGACCATGCACCGCAAGAACAGGCATGAGAACCTATGAACACAGGCTCTCCTGTTGAAATCTCCATTGGTTTTTCTAAGGGGTCAATATTATGGGCAGCCCAGTTTGTTGCACCCGAGATCGTCATGTCGAGGAAATCCTCCCAGGATTCGTTTTCAAACTCCCTCAGCTTCTTTTTCTGCTCCTTTGGATCTGTTATCTCCTTCTTTATTCTCTCTGCTACCTTCTCTGTATGCATGAGTAATGGTGCCTTGCCTTCCTTCATATCGAGTATCATCTGATAGTTCCTAAGGGCGGTTGGTACGGGTTTCTCCTTTGCATAGGGCGCCCACTTTTCTATGTCAGGCTCCCTCGTAGTTACGTATGCCTCACCATAGGCATTTGTTGCCGGGGTGCCGAATAGCAGGAAGAATGTGCCAACAGGACCGTAGGAATCCTTAAACCTCGGAGGGACAAATGTCACATCCATCTGTGTCAGCTCGGCCCCTGCCATAAGCATAAGGGCATAAGTCGTTCCCGAATTGAAGGGAGCAATCCAGGATCTACCAAGCCCCTCATCCTGTGATCTCGGTCTGAATACGTGGACTGCACCACCCATTGTACAGGTGACTGCCTTCGCCTTAAAGACATAGAACTTGTCCTCCCTCACGCTAAAACCGACTGCACCACAGACCCTATTAGGATCATCAGGATCCTTAAGAAGGTGTGAGATATAGACCCTCTCATATATGTTATCCATTCCAAGGGCATTCTTTGCTGCCTCCGCCACGATGACCTTATAACTCTCACCGGATATCATCACCTGCCATGGGCCTGATTTTACATAATTTCCTGCCTCATCCTTCCATATAGGCAGCCCCCATTTGTCGAAGTGTTTGACGGTTGAATCCACATGTCTTGCAAGATCATACACGAGGTCCTGTCTTACCAGACCCATCTGGTCATTCGTTACATACTCCACGAATTCCTCTGGGGTATGGGCATCATGGGTCACCTTTCCATCCAATCCCATATATGTGTTTAGGGCAGAAAGGCCCATGGCAACCGCACCACTTCTCTCAACGGCAGCCTTGTCCACCAGTGT
>JABXJY010000009.1 GCA_013375385.1 Desulfobacterales bacterium | reverse complement strand
AGGGCAAAAGAGATCATGATCAGTGCCAATAAATCGATGATAGGGCATATGTGGGGGGCTGCTGGTGCTGTGGAGGGGATATTTACAGCAAAAACCTTGCAAGAAGGTATAATACCTCCGACCATTAATCTGGATGAGGCTGATCCCAAATGTGATTTAGATTATGTTCCCCATCAAGCTCGGCGATCAGTTATAAGATTTGCCCTTTCAAATTCATTTGGTTTCGGAGGTATAAACGCAAGCCTTGTTTTTAAGAAATATGAAGAGTAAGAAAGAATATACATTACTTGACTTATCAAGTTATCACCCGGACCCTGCCCTCCCCTTCAAGGGGGAGGGTTTGGGAGGGGGTGAAAAATGGGATTTCCTATACTACCAAGCTATGCCTTTGCTGGGTTAGCTCTTGTCCTGAATTCTCCGGATCCAAAAAAGCCGAGGCAATGAGCAGGGGTTTTGCCTTGTTTTTTCTTGAAAATTGGCTATGATCACGTGTAAAGAGGTTGGTAGGCTGGTTGGCTGGACAGGCAGAGCCCACATGCTTGGCAAACATCAATCTTGATTATCTTTAGATGAAGATGCTAGATTTGAAAAGGTGACTGTAATGACAATCACACCGATCTTTGATCCTCAAGCAAGGGGCAGGGTCATGAGGGTGGCAGCCTTCATGTCGGGCTCAGGAACCAATGTTATCCGGCTTCGTGAAAGGCAAAAGGAACTGGAAAGTGAGCCCGGTGGTTCCCCCTTTAAGATTATCTTCATCTTCAGTGATCGCTCTGACAGTGGCTCAGCAGGAGAAAAGATTGCCCTTGATGCAGGAATCCCCTACTTCAGTTACGATATACGAAAATTCCACTCCCTAAAAGGATTAAAGAGGACCCACTTGACCCCTGAAGGGATGGCAGCCAGAAAAGAGTTTGACTCTGTGGCCTCTCGTTTGGTCGAGGCCTTTGACATCGATATCATTGCCCTGGCAGGATACATGAGTTACCTGACATTAAATAGATGTGTCAATGTGCATCCAGCTGATCTATCCATATGTACACCTCATGGAAAAAGGCAGTATATTGGCGATCGTGGAGTAGCTGATGCAATAGCCAGCGGAGAGACGTCTTTACGTTCCTCAACCATCTGGACAGATGCTGGGGTGGATACTGGCCCTCTGCTGATGGTCTCAAGCCCCCTAAAAGTTGAATTGCCCACCGCCTTGCCGGATCTGCTGAAAGATAAGGCCGCCTTTAAGAAAGTGGTGGATGAACACCAGAGACGCCTTAAAGAGATAGGTGACTGGAAGATCTTTCCTCTAACGGTGGAGATGATTGCCAGGGGACGCTTTGCTCTGGATGAAAATAACAACGTTTATGTAGATGGGCACCCCGCACCCAAAGGCTACCGGGTTGAGAAATAACCTCAGACACTTTAGCTCACTTAGATAGGGCCGTAGCGTTTCATGTCACAGGATTTTGCCCTCGCAAGAGAAAGGATGGTAAAAAACCAGTTGATCCCCCGGGGTATAAGAGATGAAAGGGTTCTCGAAGCTATGGGTAAAATCCACAGGCACCTCTTCATAGAAGAGGCCCTGGCTGGGGAGGCATATAATGACCACCCGGTTCCCATAGGGGAAAAACAGACCATATCACAGCCTTATATTGTGGCCCTCATGACAGAGGCATTGGAGCTGAAGGGAGACGAGAATACCCTTGAGATAGGAACAGGTTCTGGTTATCAGACAGCCATCCTGGCTGAATTGTCGAGCAGGGTCCATACCATAGAGAGGATTACATCACTCATGGTCAATGCCAGAAAACTATTAGACCGGCTAGGATACACCAATATCCTGTTTAAGGCCTTTGATGGAACACTGGGCTGGAAGGAATATGCCCCTTTCGATGCCATCATGGTAACGGCAGGCGCACCAAGTTTACCAGGGCCCCTTATGGATCAACTGGCAGACAACGGGCGGATGATTGTCCCTGTTGGTGACAGATACAGTCAGGAATTGATAAAGGTTACCAGGAAGGGAGACAGTATGGAACAAGATAATTTAGGAGGATGTCGTTTCGTTAATCTCATCGGTGTCCACGGTTGGTCAGATTAGGGGATTTACATGAAATTAAATGAATTTCCCGATGATATCAGGCACTACCTGATACCCGAGCCATCAGGTACCATGTTCTATCGGTGTCTAGGTTGCAGGGGTGAATTCGCTATTGATCATCTTCTCTATACCTGCCCATCGTGCGGCGGGATATTGATGCTCTATCATCAGCCAACAGGAAAGGCAAAAGATATTAACGGTGCCTTATGGAGAAAGATCTTTGACTACAGGGGGATGCTCAACTTCAATCCCCTTAAGGGCATCTTCCGCTATTATGAGTTCATTGCCCCCATTATCCCCTTGGAAGCCATACTATATCTCGGCGAAGCACATACACCCGTAGTTATGGCCAACAAAAATCTCGAGTCCGCCACAGGCGGACCGTTCTATTTCAAATATGAAGGACTGAATCCAAGTCTGTCCTTTAAGGATAGGGGAATGGCCTGTGCCTTAAGCTTTCTAACGTACCTGGCCAAAAACAAGAATATAAAAGATCTATTGACGATATGCGCATCTACTGGAGATACCTCAGCCTCAGGGGCACTGTATTCCGCATACCTGACCGGTCTTATCAAATCGGCCGTTCTCCTCCCAAAAGGGAAGGTCACACCACAGCAGCTCTCACAGCCCCTTGGAAGTGGGGCAACGGTTTTGGAGGTGCCTGGCGTCTTCGACGACTGCATGAAGGTAGTAGAGGAGCTGAGCGAGAACTATAACGTTGCCCTTTTAAATTCTAAGAACAGCTGGAGAATTCTGGGCCAGGAATCCTATTCCTTTGAAATAGCCCAGGACTTTGACTACCAGGTGGCTGATAAGGTTATATTTGTTCCGATTGGCAATGCCGGTAACATAACTGCCATCATCAGTGGCTTTCTGAAATTTCTCAAAGCTAACGTCATTCCTGAACTACCCAAAATCATTGGCGTTCAGTCAGATCATGCCGACCCCGTCTATCGCTATTACCTGGAAGATGACCCTTCGCGGCGGCGATTTGAGCCAGTTACGGTAAAACCGAGTGTTGCCCAGGCGGCCATGATCGGCAATCCTGTCTCTATGCCACGGGTAATTGATTTAGTTGGAGAATATAATCTGGCAGCCGGTCAAGAAAGGATATTCTTCGTATCTGTAACCGAACAGGAGATAATGGATGCCATGATAATAGCAAACAAGAATGGCCATATTGCCTGTACCCAGGGAGGCGAGTCTATGGCAGGGTTTATGAAGGCCATAGAGGGAGGTCTTGTTTCCAAGGGAGAGATAGGTATACTTGCTGCCACGGCCCATACCCTTAAATTCTCCTCCTTTCAGGATATGTATCTTGCCAACAGATTTCCACCCGAATTCCAGGTCAAGCCAAGAAAGGCATACAGAAATACTCCGATTTCAGTCCAGCCAAAGGGTCTCAGGAAACTACCACAGGCTGGAAAGCCACTCCAAGGCAAAGACCTCGATCTCTTCATCAAAGCGAGTGCAGCTGAGATTGCCAGAATCCTGGATCTAAAAAAAAGATAGGTGCAGTTCATCATACAAATACGACTGACTACTCCACTAACAAGGGAAACTATTCAAAGATAACCTGAAGATGAAAATAATTACACGGTATTTTTGCAAGGAATTCTTTTCGTTCTTCTTTATCTCCCTGATTACCTTTCTGGTACTCTACCTTGTGATAAGCTTCTTTGGAAAAGTAGAGAAATTCCATGAGGCCAATGTCCCCATGAATGTTGCCGTCTCCTATTTCATCTATCAGATACCGTTTATTGTTCAACAGATGATACCGTTATCAGTCCTCATCTCTGTCATGTTAATGCTCGGCATAATGAATAAGCACAACGAGATACTGGCAATGAAGGATTCTGGACTGAGCACCTTTAACCTCTCCTATCCCTTGATAGCAATCTCTATTCTTATTGGAATTGGGTCCTTTTTCCTCGCTGAATCCATAGTCCCTATTACTACCTCCAGGGCCAATGATATATGGAGTATCCACATTGAAAAAAAGAATCCTCGGGGGGCCTACAAGTTATCCCACCTCTGGTACAGGGGAAAGGACTCCATCTACCAGATTAGGGTCTATGACAGCAGGAAGAATACAGTGGAGGGTCTTTCAATCTTCTTCTTTGATGAGGACTTCAAATTGAGTAAGAGAATCTCTGCCAAGAAGGCAACATGGAATGAGGGGATCTGGTATCTTAATGACGGGTTTATCCAAAAGATTGAACCTGACGGATCAAGGAAATCAATTAGATTCGACTACCATACCATGCAACTTCCTGAGACTCCTCAAAGCTTTGAGAGGACGATGAAGGCACCGGAGGAGATGAGTTTTTGGGAATTAAGAAACTACACGCGTAAGATAAGGCAGGAGGGTTATGACTCAACCAGATGCCAGGTAGACCTCAATATCAAATTGGCCTTTCCCTTCATATCACTGGTCCTTACCTTAGTGGGGGTGCCTCTTGCCTTGAGAAAGAAAAAAGGCGGAATTCCTTTTAGTATTACTATCGCCATCGGCATGAGCTTTCTCTATCTCCTGACATTTGGCCTATCCCGGTCTCTGGCCCTATCAGGGGCCCTGCCCCCGATTTTAGGTGCATGGATGGCAAACCTCCTGTTCTTACTCTTCGGCATTTACCTTATGCTCAAGGAAGAGAGCTGAGGAAGGGTTTCAGGTTGACGGTATCTCTGCCTCCAAGGCCATTGCTATCTTGTTTTTGAGCTCGGTCAAATCAAAAGACTTAATAACGTAAAAGTCAGCAGCAATAGATTTGATGTCTTCCTTGAAGGTATCGTAGGCAGTACAGAGAATCACTGGCAAGTTATAAAATTTGTTCCTGATCTCCTGCAATAGATCGAGACCATTATAATCAACCATCTTTATATCCAGTATGACTAGATCAGGTTTTTCTTTTTCTATCCGCTCCGTCAATTTATATCCGTCCGCGGCTGTAATGACCTCGTAACCGGCTTCACTTAACTCCTCGGAGTAAAGCAACCTGATATGTTCTTCATCATCCACGACTAATATCTTGGCCATGGGTAATCTCCCTATAAAAAATTGACCAGATAGCTCACCAGGTCTACCTTCCATTCCAGCGCTGGATCAAAAGGCTCTTGGTGGCCTCAAATTGGACACACTCTTCTTCAATAAACTCTTCCGCCTCCCTTACGGACATCCTGTCTGTTTTTATGACAAAGGAAAGGGTCTTACTGAGATATATGGGGATAAGGGAGTCCAAGAGTTCATCGAATCCCCACAATTTATCCCTGTAAGCAATGGCAAAATCGATCAAGACATTGATCCAGAGATGTGTAGGGAAGTCAAATCGCTCTCGATCCATTTCTCTTATTTCTTGCAGTTTATTGCCTGTTTCCTTCTGAAGGATCTTCTCCCATATACGACCATACCTGTCAAAACCTTCATGAAACCTTTGAAATAGTATTTCCTTATCGACCTTGACGGGCGGTGGCATCTCAGTTTCTCCAAGGCCAAAGCCAAAGATTGCAGTCGGCTTGCTCCATTTTACCTTACTCCAGAAAGGATAGAATTCTACCATCATATTGAAAATAGTCCCCACTACCTGTCGAAACATGGGCCCGAGATCCCCGCCAGGATCCTTTGGCCGGTGAATCTTTGGCCTGCCCATGAAGGCCTGGCAAATGGGGACATTTTCGTTCATGGCAAGGGTAGTCATCCAGATATCGATACCAAAATTGGCGACATCGTCTGACCAGGTATCACTTTCAAGATAGATCTGGGCCAGTTTTCCCCAAAAACCAAAATCGCCACCTATCGGCTGTCTGACCCTCCTGCCATAGAGGGAACGTATCAAAGGGTAAGCGATAGAGTTTGTTATGGTACCATCATATTTGTGCCTAACATAGAGGGGTGCTACATAGCCAAAATCCTCAAACAGAGGTTCACCTA
The DNA here is from genome assembly GCA_013375385.1 of Desulfobacterales bacterium. Taxonomy (GTDB): domain Bacteria; phylum Desulfobacterota; class DSM-4660; order Desulfatiglandales; family B25-G16; genus JABXJZ01. Next base: position 21,396 of record JABXJY010000009.1, on the reverse strand, counting down.
AGTGTTTTATCCAGTTTGGCATGATACTCTTTAAATCAGCATCAACTACCACCACCCCTTTTGCGTCAAGATCAACAATCTTCTTGAAGAGATTTCTAAAATTGTTCCCTTTCCCTTTGATGCCGGGTTCTGTTGATATGTATATTTTTGGTGTATCGCTCCTTATGCTCAGAAATATCTCCTTTGTGCCGTCATTAGAGTTATTATCACAGTTTATGATAACCGATTCCCTATTTCCAAAGAATGACTGTATCCCTTTGTCTGCCTGTTGGACTGGAAAGGCTATTGAATCTGCCTCATTATAGGATGGTATTGCTACAACAAATTCTGCTTTCTTTATGTTCTCAGGGTTAACCTCATGCTCAAACATCTTCTGGCCTCCCAAACTCTCCTCTTCAGCTACTATAATCATAAAAGCCCTTTCCGGCTTTTCTCCCGAGCCAACCAGCATCCACATGCCTTCTAAGCAGGGGGCATGGTCTATACTTGGAGTCACCAAGATCCTTATAAAGAACCTCTATTATGGCCAGACACGTATCTAATCCAATTAAATCGGCCAAGGCCAGAGGGCCCATAGGGTGGTTCATTCCCAAGGTCATGACATCGTCGATGGCCTTGGCTGTACCCACCCCTTCAAATAGTGCGTAAATAGCCTCATTTATCATGGGCATAAGAACCCTGTTGCTGATAAAGCCAGGAGAATCATTGGCCTCTACTGGTGACTTCTCAAGTTTAATGGCCAAATCATGGGTGACTTTTCTCGTCTCATCAGAGGTCGCCAGGCCCCCGATAATCTCTACCAATTTCATCAGTGGAACCGGATTCATAAAATGCATACCTATTACCTGGTGAGGCCTCTTGGTTGCTCCAGCAATCTTTGTTATAGAGATTGACGAGGTATTTGAAGCCAAAATTACATCCTGCCTGCAGCTCCCATCTAGAGCGGCAAATAGCTTTAACTTTAGCCCCTCATTCTCCGTTGCAGCCTCCACTACAAAATCGACCTCCCTCATATCGGAAATATCCGTAGATCCTTTAATCCGGGAAATGATGTCGTCTTTTTCTTGAGAAGATATCTTTTCCTTCTTTACCATCCTGGAAAGACTATTCTCGACAGCAGCAAAACCCTTATCCACAAATCCTTTTCCTATGTCATTCATAATCACCTTATGCCCATAGGCAGCCGCTACCTGGGCAATTCCCGATCCCATTTGACCTGCACCAACTACACCTAACGTCTTAATTTCCATTCTCAGGACCTCCTTACCATCAGATGAATGAAGTTACCTCAAGATTATTCCATAACAAGTGCCTAAAATTTAAAAGTACCTGAATCTCAAATGCTAAGTTGCAACAAGGTTTTTCACAACTTTAGCTCACTTTAGGCCTGCCCGCAATGCTCTCGCTTGCGAGGCAGGCGGGCACTTTAGCTCACTTATCAACTTAGTGTTGATATATATCTCAAGACAAGGCCAAAATCAACTCAAAAGCCACAAACCCCATTGCTTCTGAGCCTTCTGTCCCTTCCTGTTCCATTTGACCTTGATGATTCCTCCTGAATCCTGGGCGATGTAAAGGAACCCATTTGCGTCCACTGCTATTCCTTCCTGATTCTCCCCTGGAAAAGCGTAGGCCTGAACAATCTTCCCCTGCCTCGTAACCTCAAACAAGGTATTGGTTGCATCGCTCACGACATATAGATGACCGCTTATCGCATCATAGTACAGTCCGGAAAGGTCAATGACCCCAACAGAGAAATACCTGACTACCTTTGCCACTGTATCGCTGGCAGAACCAGTCCTCAGGGGCACCTCAAGTTCAAAGATAGCAGATGGATCTTCGTTATTGTTCAGATCAAAGCCCTGATTGGTAACAAAGAATGTTCCGCCTTGAGGGTGATTTGGATCGGCTACGAAAGTAATTGCCTCAATGCCCTGACCCCCGGCCTTTAAGACCAGTGCTCCCCGAAACGTTCTGTCGATGGCAAATTCTCGCAGCACTCCGAGATCTTCAGGATCGATTTCGATGATCTTTTCCTCGCCCTCGATTGCGATGTACAGAAGGCCAGTTGAAGGGTCGCAGGTTATGCCCTCGAAATCGGCACTACGAATCCTCTTTTGCTTTACCAGGGTTCCATCTGTGTGGATTTCGCAGATATCGCCGTCATCTCCCACAATAAAGAGGGTTTCACGCCCAGGATGAAAGACAATCCCTGATGGCTCATTGAAATCCACCTGATCAATATTGCCAATCCATTGATGGGGAAAGAGGTTGTCTGGAGGATCCACACCGTCTATAAGAATACCACACCCAACGAGGATGGCCAAATGGGAGACAGCAAGAAGGAACTGAAAGATAGCCATAAAAAATAAATAGTACAAATTAATAAAAAAATCAAAGCCTTGATTCTCCCAATGCTATTCACTGCCTTATCCTGCGATGCCTTTTCATTGACACACAAGCACACTTATCCTATACTGATTTAAATCAGGACACAGATTTTCGCCCTGGCCCAGACCTGGCTTAGGGGATAAATAGGCTGATCTGAGCCATAAGCATCCTATTGACTTAGAGGACTGATTCGAGCATACAGCGCCAGGGCAGGCTGGCTTTCGGCAACCTGGGAATTCTCCAAAACTATTGCGCCAGGGCGGGCCGATATCCGCAGATACTTGTTCTAGTATAGCGTTTCATTAAAAAGTTGTCATTGCGAGCGTTAGCGAAGCAATCTCGTGGTGTAGTTTGTGAGCCTTGTTGAGATTGCTTCGTCGCTTCGCTCCTCGCAATGACAGTGTAAAGGTTTTTATGAAACGCAATACTAGTTAGGTATTTTCCCTACTAGAGATAGGGGACAGGCACAAAATAGAACCACCCCCATTCATAAATGGGTGTGATTCTTTTGTTTTTGAGTAAAGTACCTCATTGAACCTACCTCTTTAAACTAGTAAATTTAAAAAAATAAGGGGAATTTTCAATACAGAATGTCTTAGACATAAAGAACCGGAGGAACAATGAGAATAAGAGATATTATGAGTACCAATGTAGTAGCTGTTGATGAGAAGACCTCTATCCACGATGCCAGAAAGATAATGGAGGCCCATAGGATTAGAAGACTGCCGGTTATGAAAAAGGATCAACTGGTAGGCCTCGTAACCAAGCACATGCTTCTCGAGGCATCGCCTTCGCCGGCTACAGCCCTGAGCATCCATGAACTGCATTACCTTTTGGCCAAGATGACCGTCAAAGATATCATGGTCAAAAAGCCCTATACGATCTCTCCTGATATGCCGCCTGAAGAGGCCCTGCAATTGGGACAAGAGATGGGCTATGGCGGCTTTCCGGTAGTGGAAGGTGGTAGACTTGTTGGCATTGTCACCGAATCAGATATTGTGAGGCTTATGACAAGGGTTTTGGGGGTAACAAAAAAGGGCAAGAGAATAACTATAAAGGCTCCTGATGTATTTGGTAATATGCAGAGGATAATGGAAATCCTTGATAAGCATAAAACGGTCTTGTTGAGTTTGATGAGCCTCAAGGAGCCTGAGGAAGACTATTATATGGTAGTTTTACGATTACAGTGCGACGATGCCGAACCAATAGCTAAAGAGCTCAGATCCTCGGGTTTCAATGTTACCTATGTGGGGTAGGAATCGAGGAATTGTGAATTGCGAATTGAGGGATTTTTGAATGAACTCACCAAGCTGTAGAAAGGAGGGCCTCCGTGGCAAAAAAGAAAGCCCTGGTAATTGATGACGAACAGATAGTCTTAGACAGTGTCAGCAAGATACTCACCGCTGAAAACTACGAGGTTGCTGTCTCGCTGAGCGGTCGGGAGGGACTCAACTGGGCCATCGAGAGACCATATGACATTGTCCTGACCGACATCCGCATGCCGGACATTGGCGGCATGAGGGTCCTCATGCATATTAAGAGGGCCAAGCCATCCCTTCCCGTTGTTATCATCACCGGGTATGCCACAGTCAGGTCAGCGGTCCAGGCTATGAAACTGGGGGCAGCAGATTATCTGGAAAAGCCATTTACCCCTGATCAACTTCTCAAGGCGGTGGCCTCAGCACTTGCTATAGCTGCTACGCAAGTGCCTGAGGAACAGATCCTGATTCACAAGGAGGAGATGATCAGGGTTCTGGAGCGGGCCGCATCCGATGATGAATTCTTAACAAGCCTCCTCGAGTATCCTACAGATGCCTTAGATGAGTATGATTTGACAGGGCCAGAGAAACTTGCCATCTTGACCGGTGATATTTCGTGGATAGAGGAACAGATCGGGCCCCTTACGCGATCCCAGAGGCGCTGGCTTAAGTTGAGAAAAAGTGCTGAAATATGGTAACCGCCGAGATCTCAGCTATTCTGCTAAGGCCTACCAGAGATTGTCGACAGAAGTAGGAAAGGATAGGTCGTTAAGAAAAAGGCTTCAAGAGATCTCCTCGAATTTGCCATGAGCCAAAGGCTGACCCTCCAAGGTCTTTGGGTCCCTTATTCTCACAAAGAAAGATCCACAGTAAACCACACTCCGATAGCTTCCTTGGATTATAAGCAATAGAGGCGTAAGTCCAGCTACCTTAAGATAGTGAATCATCCAAATTTTAGGTTGAGAATTTTATATCAGTGTGGTAGGAGAGGTTTGCTTTCGAGCAAAAATTAAAAAGGGAGTTGAAAGGTCTCTGCTATTAAGGAAATACCTGCGGTATGGATTCAAGGGGAGACAAGTCTTTTTCCGCTAACTCGCTAAAAAACTTAACTTTATAGCTAAATTGCTAAGAAAGTTTTGACAATACTGAGTATAAAAACAGGAGGAGAAGGATGGAAAAACCAAAGGTTCTAGTTATTGAGGATGACCTTGATCTGGTTGAGAGCATCCGGATAACCTTAGAGGCCAACAATTACGAGGTATACAGTGCTGAAAATGGTACCGAGGGACTCAGGCTCGTAAAGGAGATTCACCCGGATCTTATTATCCTTGACGTGATGATGGATACAATAACAGAAGGATTTCAGGTCTCGTACCAACTCAGAAGCCGGGACCCAAAATCCGAATACAGGGAATATTCACACATCCCCATTCTCATGCTTACCGGTATATCTCAGAAGACGCATATGAAATTCTCTCCCGAGGCTGATGGAGACTTTCTGCCAGTGGATGAATTCATGGAGAAGCCGATCCGCCTCGAGGCCTTGCTGGAAAAGGTCAAGAAATTGATTTAAAAGAACCGACGTGCTCCATGGGAAATCCTTTCCCTCAGAGAATAGGGGCCCTCTTTCCTGAAATGGGCGGGGAGGAGCCTCTCTCGAAAGAAAGGCAGTGGATCCTTTTGAGATGGGCTCTCGTGGGAGTGGTCATCGTGGCCACACTCATAGGCAACCAGCTCATTCATCTCAAGATTCCAACCGTTACAGTCCTTTTACTCTGTGCCATAGTAGTCCTGCTCAATATCCTTTTCCATTATTATTTCTTCGTCATCAAGAAGAAACATCCCCGTCTAGATCCAAAGCTCACTGACAGGCTCACCTATTTCCAGTTTGCGATTGATTGGATCTTCATCACCCTTCTCTTCCATTACACCGGGGGGATTGCCAGCCCTGTTCTGTTTTACCTTCTTTTTCATGTGATTCTAAGTGGGGTTCTCCTGGAAAGAAGGGCCTGCTTGCTTTATGTCACCTTAATCGCCATCACGATCAACCTGATAGCCCTTCTCGAATTGGGAGGCTATATCCCCCATGTCTACAGTTCATCGTTCATATCCCGGGATGTACAAAATAATCCTTTCTTTGTCTTGATGCTTCTCCTCTTTTTCAACACGGTACTCTATATCGCCAGCCCTTTTATCGTATCATTGCTTAAGCGCTTAGGGGAGAGGGTACTGCGGCTTATGGCTCTTCAGCATAAGATTGAGCAAGACAATCAGGAGCTTCGATTGCTAAATCAGGTTGCCAGGGGTATCAGCTCTACTCTTGGACTCTATCCAAGACTTGACTTTATCTGCAACACCATTATGGAGGTCATGGGGGTGAAGGGGGTTGCCATCCGACTGCTAGCCGAGAAAACGAACCGGTTGGAGTTGGCATCTGCCTGTGGATTGAGCGAAGGTTACATCAATAAGGGACCGGTGGAGGCTGATAAGAGTCTGGCAAAGGCGCTAGAAGGGGAGCCACACTTTGTTTTGGATGCCTCTACCGATCCAGCGGTTCAATATCCTGAAGAGGCCCGTAAAGAGGGCATTGTAAGCATGTTGGCCTTGCCCTTGAAAGGAAGAGAAAAGGTTATAGGTACACTGCGCTTATACACCAATAAGAAAAGACGCTTCAGCCAGTATGAACTCAACTTTCTTTCGGCTTTATCCGGCCAGTGTGCTATTTTCATAGAAAATGCAAAGATCTATGATGCCCTGGAGAGACAAGATAAGGCAAAAACCGATTTCATCATGCTGATGACTCATGAGTTGAAAGGGCCATTAATGGCTATCCAGGGTCTTCTGGAGGTCATGCTGAAAGGGTATGTGGGCGCTCTAACTGAAAAGCAGCAAGAGCTGATTGGGAGGATGTACAGGCGTATAGAATCCGTTATGGAGGTATCGACATCACTGTTGGACATCTACCAGTGGGAGTCACGGAGGCCGGATGTTAAATGGGTCCCTCTGTCAATAAAGGAGCAGATACAGAGGGCGGTTGACCTATTTGGAGCAAGTGCTCGGGAAAAAGGATTAAGCCTAAGTGTTGCTTTGCCAGATGAGGACCTGATCTTGATGGGAACGGAGGATGAGATGGAGAAGATCCTCAATAACCTAATCACCAATGCAATCAAATATACTCCCAAGGGCGGAAGTATCTTGTTAGGGCTTTCTGCTTCAGAAAGCCAGGTGATAGTTAGCGTGAAAGATACGGGGATAGGAATAGCCAATGAGGATATCCCTAAGATATTTGATGAATTCTTCCGAACCCACGAAGCTAAAAAGATTGATCCCTATGGGAGAGGTATGGGCTTGCACTTTGTTAAAGAAGTAGTGGAAACGCTTGGGGGTACCATAAGGGTGAAAAGTAATAAAGGAAAGGGTACAGAGTTTCTCCTCACCTTTCCTAAATCGTAGGGAACAAAAAGTATCGGATCAAATCCTATCTCCAACCAAAACGTTGCCGGTATCTTATGTATCAGAAGAAAAACAATAGGTGGCAACGATGAGAACAAGAGATATTATGAGTACCAATGTGGTAGCTGTTGATGTGAATACCTCAATCCACGATGCCAGAAAGATAATGGAGGCACACAAGATCAGGAGACTGCCGGTTATGAAAAAGGGTAAACTGGTGGGCCTCGTAACCAAGCACATGCTTCTCGAGGCATCGCCTTCGCCAGCCACAGCTCTGAGCATCCATGAATTGCACTACCTCCTGGCCAAGATGACCGTCAAGGACATCATGGTCAAGAACCCATATACGATCTCCCCTGATATGCCGCCTGAAGAGGCGTTGCAATTGGGACAAGAATTGGGCTATGGTGGCTTTCCGGTAGTGGAAGGTGGTAGACTTGTTGGCATTGTCACCGAATCAGATATTGTGAGGCTTATGACAAGGGTTTTGGGGGTAACAAAAAAGGGCAAGAGAATAACTATAAAGGCTCCTGATGTATTTGGTAATATGCAGAGGATAATGGAAATCCTTGATAAGCATAAAACGGTCTTGTTGAGTTTGATGAGCCTCAAGGAGCCTGAGGAAGACTATTATATGGTAGTTTTACGATTACAGTGCGACGATGCCGAACCAATAGCTAAAGAGCTCAGATCCTCGGGTTTCAATGTTACCTATGTGGGGTAGGAATCGAGGAATTGTGAATTGCGAATTGAGGGATTTTTGAATGAACTCACCAAGCTGTAGAAAGGAGGGCCTCCGTGGCAAAAAAGAAAGCCCTGGTAATTGATGACGAACAGATAGTCTTAGACAGTGTCAGCAAGATACTCACCGCTGAAAACTACGAGGTTGCTGTCTCGCTGAGCGGTCGGGAGGGACTCAACTGGGCCATCGAGAGACCATATGACATTGTCCTGACCGACATCCGCATGCCGGACATTGGCGGCATGAGGGTCCTCATGCATATTAAGAGGGCCAAGCCATCCCTTCCCGTTGTTATCATCACCGGGTATGCCACAGTCAGGTCAGCGGTCCAGGCTATGAAACTGGGGGCAGCAGATTATCTGGAAAAGCCATTTACCCCTGATCAACTTCTCAAGGCGGTGGCCTCAGCACTTGCTATAGCTGCTACGCAAGTGCCTGAGGAACAGATCCTGATTCACAAGGAGGAGATGATCAGGGTTCTGGAGCGGGCCGCATCCGATGATGAATTCTTAACAAGCCTCCTCGAGTATCCTACAGATGCCTTAGATGAGTATGATTTGACAGGGCCAGAGAAACTTGCCATCTTGACCGGTGATATCTCGTGGATAGAGGAACAGATCGGGCCCCTTAAACGATCGCAGAGGCGCTGGCTTGAGTTGAGGAAAAGTGCTGAAATATGGTGAACTTGATGAAATAGAACGATGGCTGGGAGCATGCTTATCATCGTCGTTGACGGTATCCCTCGAGGGAAGGCCCCTTGGGGGATGTTTTGTCAGATGACAGAGAAGAACACGGTAATCATAGGCATTGGGAACCTGATCCTCAGAGACGAGGGGCTCGGTTGCCATGGGGAGGTGGCGATCATCGGGGTGGAGCCCAAGGAGATCTCATGGGGAATGAGGCTGTCGCCGGAGGTGGAGGCCACGGTGCCAAAGGTAATAGATGCTATCCTTGAAGAGCTAAAATGATCGGGATATGCACGCTCAATAGCCCAGAGCCTCCTTGCGTGGAGCAGGAAACCCTTGAGACACTAACCCTTTTTGAAGAGATAGGGAGGAGTTACCGTGAATCAACGCAAGAGGATAGATGAAGTTGGTTAGGTATTTCACCCTACCACGGATAGGGAATAGGCCCAAACAAAACCACCCCCATTCGCAAATGGGTGTGGTTTTCTTGTTTTTGGGTAAAGTACCGGATTGAATCTAGCTCTTTATTCGAATACACTGACAACGAGGGCGATCCTTGTACCCACGAAGATTGTAAGCCGGGTCATGATGCAGACGGACAACAAAGACGATGAATGAAGGATGTGACACTGCCGGCAATGAAGTAAAAGGGAGGACCAAAATAGAGGGTTAATTCTAAGAAAGGAGAGAAAATGGATTTCCGAAAAAGCTTAAGTAGTGGAAAATTTGTCATAACCTCTGAAGTGGGGCCACCTGCTATTCCCCCAAAAGGGGTTGATATTTCCCAGATGCTAGAGTTTCTGGAACCGCTCAAAGAAAGGGTACATGCCTACAATATTACTGACCTGAAAAGCTCGGTAATGAGAATGAGTGCCTTGGCGGTTGCTCATATCTTAAAAGAAGAGGGCTTTGATCCTATCCTCCACTTTACCTGCAGAGACAGAAATAGACTGGCCTTACAAGCAGATCTCTTAGGTGCCTGGGCATTGGGAATCGAAAATATATTAGTTATAACAGGTGACGATGTGACTTTTGGAGACCACCCGGAGGCCAAACCTGTTTTCGATTTAGATTCCTTGAAACTTTTGGATACCGTGAAAAGGTTAAACGAGGGTTTTGATCTGGCGGGAAATGAACTCCAGGGCCGTCCTGACTTCTTCGTGGGGGCCGGGCTAAATATAATGATCGAGTCCGAAGGGGCCTTAAAATCAGAGATAGCGAAAATGGAAAGAAAGGTTATGGCAGGGGCCAAATTTTTTCAGACCTCCCCGGTCTATGATATAGGGAGCTTCGAGAAGTTCATTAGGGAGGTTGAGCACATCAGGGTTCCTATCATAGCGGGAATAATGCTTTTAAAATCTGCCTCTATGGCCCGTTTTATGAATAAAAATATCGATAATGTCTTTATCCCCGAAGACCTCATTGCCGAGATGGAAAAGGCTAAGAGCCGGGTAGAAGTGAGCATGGCCATTGCCGCTCGGCTTATCAAGGAATTGAAGAACCTTTGCCAGGGTGTTTACCTCATGCCCATCGGTTGGGAAAAGAATATCCCGGCGGTCTTAGATGCAGCAGAACTCTGAGCCCTTACAAAAAAGTCCGAAGACAAGGACTTGGTATGACATGAGAATAAAAGAAAAACTTAAGATTAAACCCATATCCTTTCGGGCTAAAATCATTTTTATTTTGATAATAGTGGTAGTTATGGGCAGTCTGGTGGCTTTGAGTCTGGGGATACACCTGTTCAGCAATACTGTACTGAAACAGGCCCGGAATAAGGTTAAAGTCGACATGAATTCTGCCTTGATAGTATACAACAACAGACTCAGAGATATAGAACTGGTGGTGCACTTGACCTCAGAAAGGAAATTCCTCGAGGAGGGCATAGTAGCCGGTCAATTGGAGGCACTGAAAAGTGAGCTTGAGCGAGTGAGGGAAAGTCATGGCCTGGACGTCTTGACCCTAACTGACAAAAACGGAAAAGTTATGCTGAGGACTAGGTATCCCTATAATGTTGGAGATGATGAGTCCAATGATGAATTGGTGTGCAGGGCCCTGAAGAAGAGGGTTGTTGCCTCTACCCAGATAGTCCCCCGGGAAGAGTTGAAGAAGGAAGGAGCAGGTCTGGAGAGGCAGGCCTATATGGTGTTCATCCCTACCCCCAAGACTAAGCCCCGACCTGAAGACAGAGAGACCAGCGGGATGATGCTAAAGGTAGCAGCCCCCATCCTGGACAATAACAATAACCTTATGGGGGTCCTATACGGAGGTAAGCTGCTCAATCGTGATTACTCCATTGTGGACCGGATTAGAGACACTGTCTATAAGGGTGGAAAGTATAAAGGAAGAGACATGGGCACTGCCACTATCTTCCAGTGGGACCTTCGTATCTCAACCAATGTAAAAAAGCCCAATGGGCTGCGGGCTATAGAGACCAGAGCATCTGAAGAGGTGTATGATACAGTATTGGAGAATGCTAAAGATTGGGTAGGGAGAGCCTTTGTGGTGAACGACTGGTATATCGCTGCCTACAGCCCTATAGAGAACATCAAGGGGGAAGTTATCGGCATGCTCTATGTAGGCATTCTGGAACAACCCTTCCTGGATATCAGGAATAACGTCATCAGGGACTTTCTGGGGATTGCCCTATTGGGAGTGATCACAGTGCTGATCCTGGGATTTTTCCTGGCAAGAGGCATCACGAGACCCATCGCAGGATTAGTCCAAGCAACTGAGGAGGTGTCCCGAGGAAATTTAGATTATCGAGTAGAGATACAGTCAAAGGATGAGTTCAGGACTTTAGGGCTTTCCTTCGACAGAATGGCAAAATCGCTTAAGGATACGCTCGAGGCGAAGGACTCAATAAATGAGGAATTAAGAAGGTCAGAGGAAAAGTATCGTAGCCTAGTCGAGAGGGTTCGACACGGTATATTTATCAGCAGTAGAGATGGAAGATTCATAGATTGTAACCAGGCCATGCTGGATATGCTGGGATATGCTAACAAGGAGGAGTTTTTGGCGCTGGATATCGCCAGGGACGTGTATTTGAACCCCAAGGACAGAGAGATCTTTCAGGGCCTTATAGAGAGGGATGGCTTTGTGAAAGACTTTGAAGTCGATTTCAAGGGAAAGGATGGGCAGAAGATTACCATTTTATTGACTGCTCATGCCAAGAGAGGCGAAAGCGGCGAAATAATAGATTATGAAGGCTTAAATATCGATATTACCGAGAGAAAGCTGATTGAAGAAAAATTGAAAGACCTCAACACACACTATTTAGAGGTGTTGGGTTTTGCTACCCATGAAATCAAACAACCTCTGGGGATCTTGAAGGGATATTTGATCATGTTGCGTGATAAGACCATAGGTCCTCTCAGCACCGATAAGCAAAAACAGGCGGTTGATTCTATGTTGAGAAGCACAAACCGACTCATCGATATGAGCGATAAATACCTTCGATTATCCAAGATAGAGACCGGGGAACTGGAGATCACCAAAAAGAGGTTTGGTCTCTTCCAAGAGGTCATAAATCCATTGATACGTCGTGAGACCATGAATGCCAATGAGAAGAGGATGAAAATTACCATAGAAAACAAGAAAGCATTTGAAATGGTGGAAATTGAGGCTGACCCCTTATTGCTTGATGTCGTCTATACCAATTTGGTGAGCAATGCCATCAAGTATGGGAGAGAGGGAGGAGAAATCTCCCTGGGATTTAAGGAAAATGAAAAAGGCTTTAGCTTTAACGTGAGAAATGAAGGAGAGGGTATCCCCCAGAACAAATTGGAGACAGTATTTGAAAAGTTCATGAGATTGGACGAAAAATCCCCATTAAGGGGAAGTGGATTGGGGTTATACAATACAAGGGAAGTCATTGTGAGACACGGAGGAAAGATCTGGGCAGAGTCGGAGCAAGGAAAATGGGTAAAGTTCATATTTACCTTACCCAAAAACCAGGAGTAGGCGAAACCCCTGTCCTGGGTGATGAATTGCAGAACCGTGGTGGTAACCCTTAATTCCTGGATTTTGCACCTTAAATTATAGAAGAAAGGAAGGAGGAATAATGGGAAAGAAGAAGATTTTGGTGGTAGATGATGAGCCAGAAATGGTGAAGATGTTGCGGATGTCTTTGGAAACAGCCTCGTATGAGGTAATTGATGCCTACAATGGTCAAGAAGGAATCGATAAGACCAAGAAAGAGAGACCCGATGCCATAATTATGGACCTAATGATGCCGGAGAAGGATGGATTTGTAGCCTGCAAGGAGATCAAGAGTGATCCTGAATGCGCCCATATTCCTATTCTGGTCTTAACAGCGATCAGCGATCATTTAACCCAGAGTCGATATGCCAAGAGCATGGGGCTCGAGTTGGAAGCCGAAGACTATATCGATAAGCCAGTTGACCCCAATCTTCTGTTGGAACGACTGGCAAGACTTCTGGAAACCTAAAGATCTGCCGGGAGCTAGTCGAAAAAAAACTTCTTCCGGTTAGACGGTCTATCGGATTGCCGAGAGATGGAGCTTTGATGAGATGGTCGCTCCGAGGATCTAAGATGGTTGGCCGATAATTAGCAAGAAATCAGGAACCCGGGACATTTGCTTCCCAAGTTCACAAGGTAGCAGAACGTTTCGGCTGTAAGCAGCCATAACCAAACCACAAATCGCTTCACTCATGAAACAATCTGCACGATACGCAATGAGATCCTGAACTTGAGAATCAAATTCACCCTGTTAAATAACTTGATGATCAATCCTTTTAAAGAATGCATAGACGGCACTGGCACATAAGAGATGGTAATTGCCGTTCTGTTTAGCGGGGTAGATAACGGTGTGTCCTTTGAGAAGTTCTGGGGCCTTCCATGTGATAAACCTTCCCTGATCATTTCACCTTCTCCAGGTTCGCCCTATTAAATAACTTGGTGATGATGTCTTTGGTGTAAAGGTGCCTGTGGCTGTATCGGTAATACGAGGTGGACAAATGCCAATCCTGCTTGACAGGGTCAAGAAACAGGCTATCTGACCTAACTAGGTATTTGTACCTAGTAAGATAGGGGTTAATACCAAAACAAAACAGCCCTCATTCATAAATGAGTGGGGTTTTAGTGTTTTTGAGTAAATTACCTGATTGAACAGACCTTTGTCTTGAGATTAAGGAGTTAATGAACTCCATGGGTAATGGAGGCCTTGAGAACAAGGGCGCTGGAAGTGAAAGTTCCTCTCGGGAAAAAGGATGCAGAAGGTAACTCAGTATTATCGTGAAGATAGGAGGTAGGGATTTGGAAAAGAAGAGGGTATTAGTCATTGGAGGAGGAATAGCAGGAGTTACTTCAGCACTGGAACTGGCCAAGAATGGCCGGGAGATTTTCCTGGTGGAGAGAGAGCCCAGCATTGGCGGACATGCCGCTTCCTTCTGTTGTAAGGCCACAGATGTCTGCAATAAATGCTCCGTTTGTTTAGTCCCGGAAAGGATGAAAGAGGTGGGAATTCATCCCCAAATCTCCCTGCTGACCACCTCTGAGGTGAGGGAAATAAATGGGGAGGCGGGAGATTTTAGGGTTAAAATAGTCCGAAAGACTCGCTTTGTCGATCCTGACAGATGCACTGCCTGTGGCATCTGTAGTGAAGTCTGTCCTGTTGAATCACCAAAGGCCATCAGTTTACCCTATCCAGGGGTAGTTCCCCCTGCTTTTGTGGTTGACAAAGATCGTTGCCTCCGTCTTCAGGGACAAGAGTGTACGATTTGCCAGGACAAGTGCCCAACACAGGCAATAGACTTTGATCAAGGCCCTCAAGAGATTGATTTGGATGTAGAGGCTACCATTGTGGCTAATGGTTTCGACGTCTTCGATGCCCGGGAAAAGGCCCCTCTGGGATACGGGAAATATCCCAATGTTTTGACCGGATTGGATATGGAAGAAAGGCTTTTGAAAGATGGTGCGATCCTCCTGCCTTCCAATGGAAGGCCACCCCAAGACGTGGCCTTCATACAATGCGTGGGCTCAAGGGACGAACACATCGGAAATGGATATTGCTCAAAGATATGCTGCAAATATGCCATGAGGTTTTCCAGACTCCTCCAGTATCAAAATCCAGAGGTAAAGGTGACTGTATTTTACATGGACCTTCAGAATGCGGGGAAGGGTTTCGGGGATTTTTATGAGCAGTGTAAGGAGAACATCAGGTTCGTTCAGGGGATTCCGGTGGAGATCTCTCAAGTTTCTCCAGATCAACTGGCGGTTAGATACGAGGACCTTTCCCAGGGTAAGACAGTCGAAGAAAGTCATGACTTGGTAGTCCTTTCGGTGGGGATTACCCCCCGAAAAGACGCGAGAAATCTGGCGGGAATCCTGGGTGTCAATCTGGGAGATTTCGGCTTCTTTGACGGCCTCACCCAGATTGAGAATACCTCAACCAATAGAGAGGGAATCTTTCTCGCTGGATGCTGTCAGGGCCCGAGAGATATTCCCGAGTCCATAGCCCATGGCACCCTGGCAGCTCTGAGGGCAGTGAGAACTTTAACCTAGTAAAAAATCGGAGTAGGTCAAATGGTAGAGGATACAAAGATAGGGGTCTTTCTCTGTGACTGTGGCGAGGTCATATCAAGGAACATTGATCTGTCGGGGATAAGGTCCAATCTGGAAAAGATCTCCGATGTCGGCCATGTTACGTTAAGCCATTACCTGTGTTCCCAAAAAGAAATTGAGCTAATGGGATCTGAGATAAGCGAGAAAGGGCTCAATAGAGTGGTAATTGGTGGGTGTTCACCCCAGTTCTGTGAAGTCATCTTCATGGAGGCAATGGAAAAGAGTGGCTTAAATCCCTATCTCTTATCCATAGCCAATATTCGAGACCAATGTGGCTGGGTGCATCCAGGTAAAACGAGGGCTACCTCAAAGGCAGCCAGGCAAATAAAGATGGCGATAAGTAAAGCACGGTTCTTGGAACCCATTAAAAAGGAGACGGTTTCCATAAATAGAGATGTCCTGATTATTGGCGGGGGGATCTCCGGAATGGAGGCAGCCATTGAACTCTCTGAACTGGATCATAAGGTTACCCTGCTGGAAAGAGAAAAGGTTTTAGGGGGAAGACTGCATCAGCTCTATAGCCTCTATCCTCTGGAGCTAACCCCTGGCGCCCTGCTGGCAGAAAAGATAGAAGCAATCAACAAGAGGGCAAACATAGAGGTATTGACCACCGCAGAGCTTCTGAAGATAGAGGGGCATCCAGGCAACTTTGTGGCCAAGATACAGAGAGATGGTTCCCCGATCACCCGCAATTTTGGGGCGATTGTAGTGGCTACCGGGTGTGATACCCAATTCCCAACAGAGAGGTATGGATTGGAATTATCAGACAATATTATAACCCAACTTCAGTTTGAGAGAATGCTCAAGTCCCAGGAGGAATGGGACAAGATTCCCCAAAAGATCGGTTTCATGCTGGATATCTCCGATGAATATTCACGAATCTCCACCATCTCTGCCTTAAGAAATGGACTGGCAGCAAAGAGGAGGTTTGGCGGTGAAGTCTATATCTTCTGCAAGAACCTGAAGTTAGATGCTCCTGGTTTAGAGGGGTTGTATCGAGAGGCAAGGGATGAGGGGGTAATCTTCTTTAAATTTGGAGACGGAATGCCTACGATTTCCCCGGCTCATGGTCAAATAAATATTCAGCTTGAGGATCTTTATCTGGCCAGAGAGCTGGTAACCCTTTCCTGTGACCTCCTGGTGGTGGATGAAAAGATAATCCCTCAAAGGGATTTTGAAATCCTTAAATCTATCCTCAATATTGATCTTGATTCCAACGGTTTTTACCAGCAAGCCAATGTCCACCTCTACCCTGTCAGCTCCATCAGGAAAGGGATATTTTCTGCCGGGAGCTGTCGCGCAGATCTCGACTTCTCAGATGCACTGGCCGACGGGAGGGCTGCAGCCCAAGCAGTGCACCAGCTCTCATACTCGGGCAAAGCATGGATCGAGGTAGAAAAGCTAGTGGTCGATGCTGATAAATGTGCCCTTTGCCTTACCTGTATCCGTTCATGCCCCCACCATGCCATAGAGGTGGACCACGAAAAGCAAGCAGCCAAGGTAATCGATCTTGCCTGCCAGGGCTGCGGCATCTGTGCCGCAGAGTGTCCGGCTAAGGCGATACAGCATAAGGGCTATACCGATAATGAAATCGGGGCCCAGCTTGAATTCCTAGAGGAGGCGATATAATGCCTGAAGATAAAAACAGATTTTCTCCTAAGATAGCGGCCTTCTGCTGTTTCCATTCTGCCTACTTGGCAGCTGATAGTGCAGGAGCTATGAGGAAATCCTATTCGGATGGTGTCTATATCATTCGGGTCCCCTGCGCTGGAAAGGTAGAAGGGCTTCATATCCTACAAGCCTTCGAAAAGGGTGCTGATGGGGTATTGATCCTGGCCTGCCCACAAGAGTCTTGTCATTATATATCTGGAAATATCAGGGCAAAAAAAAGGGTGGATTATATCCTTCGTTTCTTGGAGGAAATCGGCATCGAGCCCGAGAGGCTCAAGCTATTCAATCTTGCCTCAAATCAGGCACCCAGATTTGTTCAAGTGGTTAATGAGATGGCAGAAAGGATAAAAGACTTGGGGCCAAGCCCAATAAAGGCAGGAGTTATCGGGAGGTAAAAAATGATAATAGGAGAAAGAAAATCTCTAGAAGAGATAAGGAAGATGATCGGCGGATATAAAAGAGTCTTGGTGGTTGGTTGTGGTACCTGTGTAACGGTATGCCTTGCTGGGGGAGAAAAGGAAGTAGCCACCCTATCCTCGGCCTTGAGAATGGCAGCAAAAAAGGATGGGGATGGGTTAGAGATTTCAGAGGCCACCATCGAAAGACAATGTGATATCGAATTTATCGAGGAATTGAGAGAAAAGGTGGAGCAGGTAGATGCAGCCCTATCCATGGGATGTGGGGCCGGGGTACAAACCATTGCGGAGACCTTTAGTGAGATACCCGTTTATCCAGCGCTGAATACCAGATTTATTGGAAGGACTGAAGAGCAAGGCGTATGGACTGAGAGGTGTGCAGCCTGTGGCGATTGCATCTTGCATGTAACCGGAGGGATATGTCCCATTGCCCGCTGTTCCAAAAGCCTGCTCAATGGCCCCTGCGGGGGGTCAAAGGATGGGAAATGCGAAATCAACCCTGATGTTGCCTGTGCATGGCAGCTCATCTACGATCGCTTGAAGGCATTGGATCAACTGGACAAGTTGGAGGAGATAGTCCCCGTAAAGGATTGGTCGGTAAGCAGAGATGGTGGCCCAAGAAAACTAATAAGGGAGGATGTGAGGTTATGAAATCGGAAAGCAATCTGGAAAGGATCTTGGAAAGTGGGCAGTTTGCCGTAACCGGTGAGTGTGGTCCTCCTCGAGGGGCCGATGGAAGCGTAATCGAGAGGAAGGCCCAATTCCTGAAGGGGAATGTTGATGCGGTTAATGTGACCGATAACCAGACCTCCATTGTCCGTATGTCTAGCATTGCTACCTGCGCCCTTCTAAATCAGATGGGTCTGGAGGGGACCATGCAGATGGTAACCAGGGATCGTAATCGTATTGCCATTCAAAGCGACATCTTCGGGGCATATGCCCTGGGGATAAGAAACATCCTTTGCCTGAGTGGTGATCACCAATCCTTTGGCGACCATCCCACATCCAAGAATGTATTCGATCTGGATTCCATCCAGCTAATTCAAGCGGTCAAGCAGATGAGGGATGATGGCAAGGTCCTGGGAGGCGATGAGATACAAGGAGTTCCCAGGATGTTTATTGGGGCGGCTGCTAATCCCTTTGCCGATCCCTTTGAATTCAGGGTGGTAAGACTGGCAAAAAAGGTGGCCGCCGGGGCTGACTTCATCCAGACCCAATGTATCTATAATTTGGATAAATTTGAAAAATGGATGGAGATGGTAAGGGATCGAGGACTGCATGAAAGGGTTCACATTCTGGCCGGGGTCACCCCCTTGAAGTCTGTGGGTATGGCCGTGTACATGAAGGAGAAAGTCGCCGGTATGGAGATCCCAGATGAGGTTATTGACAGACTCAAAGGTGTTTCCAAGGAGAAAAGAGCAGAGGAAGGGATAAATATCTGTGTTGAGACTGTCCAAAGGCTAAGAGAGATTGAAGGGGTTCATGGCATCCACTTGATGGCCATCGAGTGGGAGGAAATGGTTCCTATCATCGTTAAGAAGGCGGGGTTACTTCCTAGGCCAAGCCCTAACCCCTAACAGTGGAGGTGAAAAATGGCTATAGAGATGAGAGAATTAGACCCCCATTTCAAATATGAAGTAGCACAAAGGCCAGGGGGAGAGAACCTCAAGACCTGTTTTTCCTGTGGGGTGTGTACCGCTGGATGCCCCATATCTGAGATCGATGAGCGCTACAATCCCAGGAAGATCATCCGTATGGTAATCCTGGGTATGAGAAAAGAGGTTCTCTCCTCCGATTTTATCTGGCTCTGCTCTCTGTGCTATACCTGCTATGCCCATTGCCCCCAGAATGTCAAGTTTACTGATGTTATGGGGGTGCTCCGGGATATGGCGGTAGAAGAGGGCTATGTCAATCCCTCCTTCCTCAAGCAGATAAAGGAAATAGACAATTTCTCCCAAAAGATGAGGCATCAGATGGTGATGTCCGTTGTGTCAAAGAAATCTGAGACCATCAGCATAGAGCCCAATAAACTGTTGGCCCAAATAACTGGATGACTTTAGCCTTTAACTATAGTGAACGTCACAAGAAAGTCGTCATTGCGAGGAGCGATAGCGACGAAGCAATCCCATGAGATTGCTTCGCTTCGCTCGCAATGACATTTCAAATGGCAACTTATTTAATGCGTTCACTATATCTTCATCGTCATATTTAAGTTTCTTGAATCATAACAGGAGGAAGAAATGGCGGAAGTTTCAAAAAAGGATAAAGTTGGGGCAGCATTGATAGTAGGGGGAGGTATTGGTGGGATCCAGGCAGCGCTCGATTTAGCGGAATCAGGATACTATGTATATCTTCTGGAAAAATCCCCTTCCATTGGGGGAGTCATGGCCCAACTGGACAAGACCTTCCCCACCCATGATTGTGCCATGTGAATCATCTCTCCCAAGCTCGTGGAGCTTGGTCGACACCTCAATATCCAGTTGATAACCCACGCTGAGTTAAAAGAGGTCGGGGGCAGAGCAGGCAGATTTAGGGTTAAGCTCCTCAAGAAACCTCGGTATATCGATCTGGAAAAATGTACCGGTTGTGGACTGTGCGCTGAGTCTCAATTGCCAGAAGAATTCAAAGAGATCCAAGGAGAAATCTGGGTAGACAGGATAAAGATAGACGAATCAAAATGCATTCAATGCGGGGACTGTGTCCCGGTTTGTCTAGAAGAAAATAAAGAAATCCACGGAATGACAAATATTGGTTTTGAAAGACGGCGATTTTTTCAAATTCCTCCTGAAGATAGAGGAGGGATAAAACCAGAGATCCTTATGCAAGAAGTAGCATTAATGGACAGCCCAGCTCGAGACAGTTTCTGGCAGAAGGAACTCAGCAAATGTATCAAATGTTATGGATGTCGGGATGTATGCCCCCTCTGTATATGTGATGACTGTGAACTGGAGCAGCCTGAATGGGTTAGACCTGGCCAGATCCCTCCGGATTTTCCTTTATTTCACTTGATAAGGGCTTACCATCTAGCAGATAGCTGCACTGGTTGTGGTCAGTGTGAGGCCACCTGTCCCATGAATATCCCTTTATTGACCATTCACAACTGGGTGCGCCGACAAGACCCTGAAGTAGTCTTCGACTTTGTCCCGGGACTGGAGCCTCAAGTGAAAGAGAAGTTAATCTCTTCTTTAGAGGGGAAACCTATTAATGAGAGGGGGGTAAGCAGATGAACCTGGATTTTGTATTGACTACCTGCCCTTTTTGTGGATGTGGCTGTCAATTTTACCTTCAGATTTTGGATGGTGAAATAAGTGGGGTGATTCCTTGTAAAACCGATGAGGTAAGCGAGGGTAAGTTATGCATCAAAGGGAGAAATGCCCACAGGTTTGTTCAACATAAGGATCGACTAAAGAAACCTTTAATTAAACAAGACGGGAAATTGAAAGAGACAGGGTGGCAAAAGGCATTTGATATCATTGGCAAAAGGTTGGGGGAGATCAAGCGAGACTTCGGTCCAGATTCTATCGGTCTCCTATCCTCGGCCAAATGTACCAACGAGGAGAACTTCCTCTTCATGAAATTTGCCAGGGCGGCTATTGGTACCAACAATATTGACCACTGTGCCAGGCTTTGCCATGCCTCTACAGTGGTTGGACTGATGAGCGCCTTTGGCAGTGGGGCCATGACCAACTCCATTCCCGAGGTAGAGGGCGCTGAGTGTATATTTGTCATCGGAAGCAATACCATTGAACAGCATCCCATGATCGGATCCAGGATTGTTAAGGCCAAAGACAAGGGAGCTAAGTTGATCGTTGCTGATCCTCGTCGGATACCGTTGGCCGGCTTTGCTGACATTTACCTGCAAATGAAACCTGGGACCGATGTCTGTTTGCTGAATGGATTGATGAATATAATTCTTAAAGAGGGCCTGGAAGATAAGGACTTTATCGGGCAACGGACAGAGGGATCCGATGAGTTCAGAAAGAATATAGAACTATACCCACCAGAGAAGGTGCAGGAGATATGTGATATCGGCGTAGAAGATTTACGAAAAGCTGCCCGGATGTATGGAGAAGCCAGGCGGGCGATGATAATATATTCTATGGGGATTACTCAGCATACCACCGGTACCGATAATGTAAAATCTACTGCCAATCTGGCATTGCTCACCGGAAATGTAGGTCGAGAATGTACTGGCG
>JABXJY010000100.1 GCA_013375385.1 Desulfobacterales bacterium | reverse complement strand
CGAAAGGAGTTCGGTCAACAGTCAGCCCGCTATCGTGGATCTCGCTGAACTTCTTGATCAGGTGGCGGTCTTTCGTGATCGTTCCCACGCAGGGGAGATCTTGGCCGGTATGCTCGACTCCTTTCGCAATACCGAAGCAATAGTACTGGCCATCCCCACAGGCGGGAAAATCACAACTCTTTTGGTGGCGATCGATTTATGCCTGCCCGCCATCGGCTTCGCCTCAGGCGAATGCCGGGCGGGCTCAGGCAAGGCGGGCGGGGCATTCACACGGAACGGTGGAGTGCCTGCAAAGGATGCAGCGCAGAAAAGGACCAGTTTGACAAAGAGGAATAGGCATAACAGGAACTCAATCACAGGTAAACTTGACTATGGGGAACAAGGGTAGTCGCGACGATGAAAACCGGGTTCTGGCGATCCTGAAGCATGCCCTTGAAAATACCAATGAGGCCTTTGTTACCATAGATGAAGACCATAGGGTCTTGTTCTTTAATAAGGCAGCGGAAAGGATCTTCGGCTACAGTCAACAAGAGGTCATTGGCCATGATCTTGATGTCATCATGTCACCCAGCTGTAGTCGAAACCACCGCGCGGCTGTATCACGCTATGTGAAGACCAGGATCCCCGGACGCATCGGACACGAATCGGAGATCCAAGCCACCAGGAAAAACGGCAATACCTTTCCTGCATCAATTTCCTTTTCAGTTACCGAAGTGAAGGGGAAGCTTTTCTTCACCGGGATCGTCAGGGATATCACCGAGACCCGAGCGCTCCGTGAACAAATCATGCGATCGGAGCGGCTGGCTGCCCTTGGTCAACTGGTGGCAGAGATTACCCATGAAATCAAGAATCCGCTGATGATGATCGGGGGTTTTGCCCGGCAGTTGATCCCAGCCATTGATGATGAAAAGAGCCTCCAAAAGCTGAACATCATCACCGACGAGGTCAAGCGACTGGAAATCCTGCTGGCAGATCTCAGGGAGTTTTACCTACCAAAGACCATCACGACCGAACCGGTGAATATCAAAAAACTCTTGCGGGAGGTCCGCTCCCTGGTAAGGGAGGACTGTAAGAAAAAGAATATCCGAACCGAGTTGGACATAGACAACAAAGCGCTCATGGTTGCGGGAGCCAGGAGCAGGTTGAAACAGGTGTTTTTGAACCTGGTCAAGAATTCCATAGAGGCCATGGACGATGGGGGAAACCTGTCGATCCAGACTAGGTTGTCCGGTGACCAGGTAGAAATCACCGTGGCCGATGACGGTTCCGGGATACCCGAACAGGATAGGGAGAAGATCTTTTCTCCCTTTTTTACGACCAAAAGGTATGGAACGGGCCTCGGCCTGTGTATCTCAAAGAGGATTATCGAAGAGCATGGCGGCAGTTCCCTCTCAGTAGAAAGTGAGGAAGGGAAGGGAACAACCTTCAAGGTGAGCTTGCCTGTCGCCAGTGGAGCTCTCGAAGATTCAAGCAAAGATCCAGGATAGGTATTCCGCGAGCAGCCAGGGAGCTCACAATAGCCTCTCCTTTCCATGCTATTTCGTCAAAAAGGGGCTTCTTATCATTAAAAACAAATGAAGGGAGATTGAAAAGATGAAAGCAATTGTTAAGGTCGATAAGCGGCTAGAGTATGTAGAACAAGAAATGGAGATTCCAAAACCAAAGCCTGATGAGGCTTTGATAAAAGTCAATGTAGCGGGACTTTGTGGGACGGATGTAGCGATCAGAAACAATAACTTCATGGGAAGGCATGGCGAGGTTAAACTACCCTTAATTCCAGGGCACGAGTTTTATGGAGAGGTAGTTGAAGTGGGCTCTCAAGTGAGAAAGGTTACTGTTGGTGATCGGGTAACGAGCAGCGGTATCAAGGGATGCGGAAAATGCTACGCCTGCAAGACGGGTTTGTACAATAGATGTCATGCATGGGATCATCTGGGAATTGATACAGCTGGATGTTTTGGTGAATATGTTGCTGTCTCGGAAGATATTCTTTTTAAGGTGCCGGATAGTATTCCGTCGGAAGAAGCTGCAGTTTTAGAGCCTATCACTACTGCTGTTCGGGCATTCAGGACAAACGATATTAAGCCCGGTAGTTTCATTGTGGTTTTGGGACCAGGACCGTTCGGCTTATTTATTTTACAGGCAGCACTGGCTTCAGGACCGAGTCACGTACTGATGGTGGGTTTAAGTACAGATGAGCAACGTTTGGAACTGGCAAAAAAATTAGGGGCAAGCCAGATTATTAAAGGGGATATTGTTGATCCGGTTCAAAGAACAGATGAACTGACCAAGGGAAGAGGTGCCGATCTCGTTATCGAGGCTACGGGAAGAGTTAATGCCGTTACTCAGGCAATAGAAATGATTGGTCCTGGAGGTTTGTGTTTAATGGGAGGTAGCGGTTTCTTAGGACAGTCTGTCAGCTTTAAACCCTGGAATGTGGTCAGAGATGAAAAACGAATTAAAGGTTTGCAGGGTTTCACTTGGGCAGACTATTTATTAGCATTAGACTTATATTCTCTAGGTAAAATTAGGATAAAGCCAGTCATTAGTCATACTTTCAAATTGTCGGATATTAACCAGGCCTGTGATCTGGCAGAGCAAAAGAAGGCCATAAAAATAGTTCTATTGCCTTAGGGATAGCGCATCCCGTTTGAGCGTAGGAAACAGGTCAGAATAATTGGTCATATCCGTGAACTTTTTCATTAGGTAGAGCGGAAAAAAGGCTTTATCTACTGGGCAGAAAAGAATCTTAAGGATTGCCATGTGGATCTCGTGGGAATCGGAGGCAGGCCTGTGCGGATCCGTTATTTGCAAAGAAGATCCTGGCGGGAGAGGCCCATTCAATAAATTTTTGCACGGTCTGCGGGGACTGCAGTTTACTTTTGAAGTTACAGAAACAGGCAGGATGTACGAAATACGATAATTACTACCGGAACATCTTGCCTAATCATATCCCCCTATTTCTTTAGCATATCGAAACATCTCGACGATCGCCTCGGTTCTACAGCCCGCATGAAGAGAATTGCTGTCGGAGAGGAGATACCCTCCGCCCTCCTTAGCCTGCGACATACAACGTCCAACCTCCCTACGCACAATCTGTAAATCGTCCTGGCACAGGACCCAACCACAATCAACATTTCCGACCAACACAAGCCGATCGCCGTATTCTTTCTTTACCGCTCCGAGATCAACTCCTGCCGCCGGCTCTAATGCCTGTACTCCGGTCAGCCCGGCATGAATTGCTCCTTCAAGCAGAGGCGTTATATACCCATCGCTGTGCCAGATGACCGGTATCCCCGCTTCCTCTACAATCTGCTTGTAGCAAGGGATGGCCAGGTCATTGAAGTCCTGAGGAGAGATATAGGTTCTCCCTTTAAAGGCCACATCATCGCCCATCAGCACCATGTGAACACCAAGCTCCCCTGCGTACTTAGCGATACCTGCGAACCAATCAGTTCTTGCCTTCAAGAGCTTTTCTATGAAGGGTCTGTTATCCATAAAGGTCAAAAAGAAATTCTCAAACCCCATGCTCTCCATAGTAAGGCCAAATGGCCCTGCATGTGACATTAAACCGAATGCCTTGTCATCATATCTTTCAAAGATTCTCTTCGTCTCAGCAGGGTTCGTCCTTTCCTCAAGCCTCAATGGAGGCACATATTTCTCTATGTCCTCTTCAGTCTTTACCACTCCGCCCACATAAGATCCTCGTTTCCAGACCCTGCCAAATTCATCTATCCCCTCCCATCCCCCAAAGACCCCTCCAGATAAACGCATCTCAGGAGGTACCTCAGCTCGCAAAGAAAAGAGTAGTGGTTTGCCCTCGCACCAAGTCTGGCTCCTTATGGGGAAGATATCTAACCCGAGGACTTCAAAGCTCTTGTAAGCGTCCCCACCTCCCAACTCCTTTATGAATTTTGGATCCATAGAGAATGTGAACAGAGGAACCCTATCAGGCACCTCATGATTCATGGCCTTAAAGACCCTTTCTTTCGATGTCATTCCCTCCATTGCAAAAAACCTCCCGGACGAATAATTTAAAGGCGCTCATTGCAGAATAGCCAATGTTCACGTTAGGCCCAGCAATTCCTTAGCTCTTTCAACAGCCCTCGCGCAGTCTGGAGCGTAGCCATCTGCACCTACTTGATCTGCAATATTATGAGTGACGGGTGCTCCACCGACCATAATCTTTGTTTCATTTTTGAGCCCTGCTCCCTCTATCGCCTTGATCGTCTCCTTCATGTTGGGGATGGTAAGGGTCAGGAGTGTCGACATAGCAATAAGATCTGCATCATTGTCTCTTGCTGCCTTGACAAATTCATCAGGGGAAACATCTATACCAAGGTCGAAGACCTGGAAGCCGGCTCCTTTAAACATTATTCTTACCATATTCTTCCCGACATCGTGCAGGTCATCCCTTACGGTCCCTATTACAACCTTTCCAACATAGCTGGTGTTTGATTTTGCCATCAACGGCTCTATAATATCCAATCCAGCATTCATGGCCCGTGCAGCAACCATCATTTCGGGAAGATATATTTCGTTGTTCTTGAAGCGTTCACCAATCACTGTCATGCCCTTGACCATTCCTTCATTCATTATTCTTTGAAGATGTACTCCACCATTCAGGGCCCCTTGAACAAGTTCCGCCACCACATGCGCGTCACCTTTCACCACATTCTCTGAGATTTCATTCAGGATCTCCATCTCCCTAACTCCTTACTAGAGAAATAATATAGTTCTCATTCATGTAATAGAAAGAAAGAGTAGTTGTCCAGCTTTTTCTATATGATATGATTCATAATGTGGGTCTTGCTTCAACGCAAAAACGTGGCCATGAATAATCAAAGAGGTGGTGGAGATGCTCATCTCAAAAGGCGCAAGGGATTTGACCAAAACATCATCCCAGTGTTCATAATTGACACACGAGCCTATCTCCTGCTATATTTACCCTACAAAAAGGAACTTCTCATCAATTACCATACTACCCCATCAAAAAGAGACTTCTTATTGATTCAAATCAATTGGCGTAAAGGGAAACGTAGCCAGGCATAAGGGACAGGTAACAAGCAAAGGGGTTCAATTTGACCGTTAGCACGGGAATCTTTTGGCCGTGATAAATAAAGGCCAGCGGAGGCAGGAAATGGCTATGGCTCTTGAAGGTATCAAGGTGGTGGATGTATCGCAGGTAGCGGCTGTGCCAATGGCGGCCCGGCATCTGGCTGATTTCGGAGCCGATGTTATCCATATTGAGCATCCGCAAAGGGGAGATTCATGGCGGATCTACCAGGCAGGTCAGGGGGTCAACCCAGCAGGTCGGGGCGCAGGTGGTTACGGTGTGGCCTCTGATATCAATTACAACTGGGAGAACTTTAATCGTAACAAAAGAAGTGTGACTCTGGACCTTTCCCAGGAGGGCGGTCAACAGGTGGTTTACAAATTGCTGGAAAAGGCAGATGTTTTCGTGAGTAACCTGAGACCATTTGAGCTGAAACGGTACAAATTGGATTATGACACCCTATGCCAAATAAACCCCCGGCTTATCTATGGATGCCTGACGGGGTATGGGAGAAAGGGCCCTGATAGAAATGCCCCTGCTTATGACATTACTTCCCTCTGGGCCAGGTCAGGTATCCCGTACATGCTTTCGTTGCCCGGTGTACCCTGCTCCGCTTTTCGCGCGGCTTTCGGCGACAACGTGGCTGCCCTGGCACTGGCCTATGGAGTGATGACTGCCTTGTTCGTGCGTGAGAGAACCGGAGTGGGGCAGGAGGTGGATGTGGCTCTGCTACACGTTGGCCTTTATCAGCTCTCCTTTGATATAGCCGGTGCTTTGGTTACCGGGCAGGATTATGCGGACTGGATAGAGATGCCCCCGGCCGAGCTTGTAGCTGAGGCCGAGGCGGCGACACATCGCATCCGTGATTTCTATAAGAGAAACAGCCCCAATCCCCTCGCAACCTTATACAGAACCAAAGATGGAAGGTTAATACTGCTGATGGCTTTGCAGCCGGATCGTTACTGGTCCAAGTTCTGCCGCGCCATAGAGAGGGAAGACCTGGAGCATGATCCCAGATTTAGCTCCTTTGAGGCTCGAGTTGAGAATCGCAGTGCCCTGTACCAGATTATGGACGAGGTCTTTCTCGGCAGAACCCTCGAAGACTGGAAGGCTCGCCTTGAGGGGATACCTTTTGGCGTGTTCCAGAACCTCGTTGAGGCTATTAACGATCCCCAGGCCAGGGCAAATGACTTTTTTGTAGCCTATGACCATCCTACCTACGGACGTATTGAGGCAGTAGCTAATCCGGTCAAGCTCAGCAAAACCCCAGCGACGATAAGAATGCCCGCCCCGACATTCAGTCAACATACCGAGGAAGTTCTCCTAGAACATGGTTTCACCTGGGAGCACATTGTTCAGCTTAAAGACCAGGGTATAATAGCTTAGGTGAGACCAAAGGCAGTGTGGTTTTCTCCGACGTTATGTGAAAGGGAAAGCGTTCAACTGCAGAGGCCGACCGCAATAGATGGAGGACTTTGTCGGTAAAAAAATGACGTCTCATGGGTTAATTCCATACCTTTACCAAGTTTCTGTTCCTCCTTTCATAACTTCATCAACCCCCAACCCGCACTCTTGAGGGTTATTAAATAGTGCACTTTTGATTCTTATCTGACAAGCTGAGCATTCTTTCTTGACACCCAATTATAGTGTTCTTATAATCACTCCATGAAAAAGGGAGTTCATATGATGTAATTCAATTTAATCGGCTGTGACAGGGGTAAATGATATGGTCATTGAAAAATATGTACATCTTGCCATGTTAGGCCTGGTATGGGTATTTCTTCTCTCCGGATGTTCCGGCTACGGGAAACTCAGGCCACACGCCAGAGAGGGGATGAGGGTGGGGGTCGAGGAGTTAAAGGAAAACTGGAGTGACTATATCATTCACTACGCTGAGGGGTATGGGGGCAAGCCAGCGGCCATCATGTTTGATCCGAAAGAGGGCAACAAAACCCTGGTGTGCAAGAAATGGATCAAGGTCGACGATAAGGAAACCCTTTTAGAGCTCCTTGAATGGATCCAACAGAGCGTGAGGTACACCCCGAGACTCTGGAGGATCTTGGGGCCAGATGATGAATTCTATGGATATATGCTTTCTACCCGAGATCACGTGGTCATGAAAGTGATTGGCGATAACACCATGTATGTGTATGATTTGGATCCACCCCATTCAGGGGGCCCCTGATTTCTTTTCCCACCGTCGTGCACTTCCAGAAATGCAAAGCATATTTCACTGGAGTCTCCTGATCGGGAAAGAGAAAAACGTCTCTCTGTGTTCTTCCCGTCTCGGAGGAGTTTGGCCTGTCGAATGAGCTGCTCATAACTTTGCAAGAAATTGCTCATGTCCCTCCGAAAATTGATTAGGTTATGACTATATTATGATGTCTGCAATCAAATCGGCAAATTGTCCGGTATATGTTATGGCAAGAAGTATTAAATCCGAGGATGCTGCCAAATACCACAACCTCTTGAGCAATTGGATCCGTCCAATTTTGTGAGTCCCGATGTAATCGGGAAAGCGTTTCCAGCCTGATTGTTAAAATGGAAGCTGGGTTCAGCTGCATCGGTCGGCCCTAATCCCGGATCCATTCCATTTTAAAATAAAATATCGAAACTCCATTCATAGCCTGGACCATGTCACCCTATTTATCATATATTCACCTGCTGAAAACTACGGCACTGCAAAATGATACCTCAGCTTCATCATTGACCTGTAGGCCTAATCTCGCTAAAGCCATTATTTAGAATAAGTGAGTTTCTATCGATGGGAAACCTAGGCCTTTTTACTCTTCGGGCTGACGGACAGCTACCAGTGATAATATTACGTCCTCACTGCCCCTGCTGGAGGGTATCGAAAATAAAATCTCTAAAGTGTGGATTCTAAAATCTTGACACACAAAAATTTTATGTTGAATATAGGGCATGGGAAAGCATGTAATTATCGACACTGACCCCGGGGTGGATGATGCCTTAGCCCTTTTATTGGCCCTCCGTTCGCCTGAGCTTTTGGTTGAGGCCATCACCACGGTGAATGGCAACGTTCCACTGGAGCAGGCGACAGAGAATGCTACCCTGCTCCTCGATCTCTTGGATCCCAAGCCTCGGCCGATTCTCGCCAGAGGGGCGGCACAACCTCTGAAGGAGGCGCTGATTAGAGCGCCGGCCCATCCCTTACCAGAGCGGACTCTTTCCTTAGTTGATATCATCACCCCCAATGAGGTGGGGGCGAGGCTGGGGCCCTCACCGGGCTCAGGCCTCGCTCCCCAGGAGGGATGAGATCGACGAGCTCCTCGTACAGTGTCAGGGATAGGACACAGTTCGACGGCGTTTAGACCTGGACATGAACAATGGTCGGGTTACATGGAGGCAACTATGGTTTCACCAAAATCATCCGAATACCCTCAGTACTACGCAAAAGAGATTGAGACTATGGACCGGGAGAGGTTGGAAACACTACAGCTTGATAGATTAAGATGGCAGGTGAAGCGATGCTATGAATCTTCAGAGTTTTATCGGGAGCGGTTTGATAGGATCGGGCTTGAGCCAGAGGATATTACCTCCCTCGATGATGTTCTCAAGATTCCTTCGGTTACCAAACAGGAGCTCAGAGACGAGCAGTTATCCCACCCCCCTTTCGGAAGATATGTAGTCGCCCCCCAAAAGGATTGGAGAGAACTTCATCCATCCACAGGGACAACCGGGGTCCCTGTGAATACGATCTGGACCGAAAAAGATGTAGAGAACATTACCCAGTGGACCATTAGAACACTTTGGAATTTCGGCACCCGTCCCGGCGAT
>JABXJY010000366.1 GCA_013375385.1 Desulfobacterales bacterium | reverse complement strand
CTATATCCATGGCTTTCCGGGCATTGCAAAAATTTTTCTGCGCGTTTTGAACACAAATTTACTCATAAGGGACTAAAGAGGCTGTCACGAAATTAATAGACATTTGATAGACAAATGTCTTGTGTTTCCAAGGCTCTATACTTTTGCTAAAAGGGTGGGTCCTATCTGCAATCCACACACGTGTAAAGCTTATCGAGTGGCACACCTGTTTTCATGCTTATATATTCCAACTGCTCTTGCGGGGCAAAATATCTTGCACATTCATTGCAGGCAGCCATTTCAAAGGTCTTACCCCATATAATCCGCTCGTCACCGCTTTCGCTCTCCTCCATCTCTATATGCCCAGTTGGACAGACATAGGCACACGCGCCACAACCGATACAGACACTGGACGGCTCTGCAAATGGGGTACCGACAGATTTGTCAGCCCCCCGGTAAGAAAAACCGATAGCGCTCACCCCTACCACTTCTTCGCAAACCTCTACACACTGGCGGCACAGAACGCACTTGCCCTTATCTTCATCAGGCTGGAACCTGGCCTGCGGCTTCACACCCATCTTATCTGCGAGCTCTCGAATTACCTCTGAGGCAGGACACCGCGCCATCAGGAGCTGCAGGACCAAGCCACGGACATGTATTACCCGCTCACTGTCAGTATTCACGGCAAGGCCCTCCTCTACCTGGTAAATGCATGATGTAACAATCCTTGTCCTTTCGCCCTTTTTTATCTCCACCGAACAGAGCCGACATGAGCCAGAGGCAGTTAGCTCATCATGGTGGCAAAGGGTGGGGATCTCTATGCCGTTATTTCGCCCCGCCTGCAGAATGGTTGAACCTTCCTCGGCCTGAATCTTCTTATTATCAATTGTTAGTTTTACCATATTCCCTACCTTCTTATTGGCTATACGGTTATTGCATTATCGAGAGTACTCTTGTGGGCTCCATTCTTCACCGATTTTGTACTAAATGAGCCCCTTACAGACGCCAGCAGGACACTTTTTCTCCTTGATATGGGCATCATACTCATCCCGGAAGGATTTGATTGTGCTCAAAACCGGATTAGGCGCTGTCCCTCCCAAGGCACACAGAGAACCATCGATGATTGCCTGGGACATAGATTCCAGAAGCTCTACATCTCCCTCTCTACCTCTCCCCTCACATATATCATCTAGGATCCCGCGCATTCTCCGGACACCCTCGCGGCAGGGTACGCATTTCCCGCACGACTCGCTCTCCAGAAATCCGAGGAAATATCGCGCAACATCCACCATGCAGCTCGTTTCATCCATAACGATCATTCCACCAGAACCCATCATTGAACCCGCCTTGCTGAGCTCATCGAAACTAACCGGAAGATCAAGCATTTCCTTGGGGATACAACCTCCTGATGGTCCGCCAGTTTGTAAGGCCTTAAATTCCTTCCCCTTAGGTATCCCCCCACCTATGTCTGATATAATCTCTCGGAGAGTAATCCCCATCGGAACCTCTATCAAACCGACGTTACGAATATTTCCGACAAGTGAGAATACCTTGGTTCCCGCGTTCTTTTCCATACCAATTGCAGAGAACCATTCTGCGCCTCTAGCCATAATTACAGGTATATTTGCCCAGGTTTCTACATTGTTCAGATTAGATGGCCGATTCCATAAGCCATGTTCCACCGTGTGAATATATTTTGCTCTGGGCTCTCCCGCTCTTCCTTCCAGAGAGGCCATGAGTGCGGTGGATTCACCACAGACAAATGCACCTGCACCCTTGCCTATTTTTATGTCAAAGTCGAATCCGGAATTGAGGATATTTTTCCCCAAGAGCCCGCATTCTCTGGCTTGAGAGATCGCTAATGATAAGGAATCCACCGCCAGAGGATATTCGTCCCTCACATAGATATACCCTTCATGGGCGCCTATCGCATAGGCTCCGATGATCATCCCCTCTATGACACTATGAGGATCCCCTTCCATGACGCTTCTATCCATGTAGGCTCCAGGATCGCCTT
>JABXJY010000365.1 GCA_013375385.1 Desulfobacterales bacterium | reverse complement strand
ATAAACTCAAAAACCTCATATGAAACCTTCTTTAATCCTTATTAATCCATGGATATTTGACTTTGCAGCCTATGATCTATGGTCAAAACCATTAGGTCTACTTTATCTGGCCAGCCAGTTGAGGACACTTGGTTTTAGGGTACACCTCATAGATTGCCTTGATGTCTACAATCCGCTCATGGAAGAAATAGGTCATCCAAAGAAACCTGTTCGGCGCCAGTATGGGACCGGGAAATTCTGGAAACAGACTGTTCCCAAGCCTTCCCAGTTATCCACCATTCCAAGAACTTATAGTCGCTACGGTATAACCCCTCAGATATTTATAAGAGAAGTGAAGAGGGTAAAAAGGCCTGTAGCTATACTTGTTACCTCCCTCATGACCTACTGGTACCCGGGGGTGTTCGAGGCCATCCAGCTCGTCAAAGATATCCACCCAAACGTCCCGGTAATACTCGGCGGAATCTATGCCACATTATGCACTGGACATGCCAGGAGTAATTCTCACGCCGACTTTGTTATCCCCTCCCCCGGCCAATTCCGGCCGATGGAGTTATATCAGCTGATAAAAAAAATCATACCAGATTTTCCGATTAAAGAAAAGCTTGAACCGTTGTCTCCTTATCCAGCCTTTGATCTGCTCACAAAGATAGATTATGTCTGTCTATTGAGTTCCTCTGGGTGCCCTTTTGGATGTCCCTACTGCGCCTCACCCTACGTGAGCCCCCCTTTTTTTAGAAGAGAGCCTCTGGAGTTATTTGAAGAGGTCCTCTTTTGGCATAAGGACTATAACATAGTAGATTTTGCCTTCTATGATGATGCCCTTCTTGCAGATTCCGTGAACCATATCAGTGTCTTTTTAGAGGGCGTGTTAGAAAGTAATCTTGCTCTAAGATTCCATTGCCCCAATGGGCTTCACATCACTTACATAGATAGGGATATAGCAGACCTCCTCTATAAGGCAGGTTTCAAAATGATCAGATTGGGATTGGAGACCACTGATACAAAACTCCACAGAGATCTGGGAAGGAAGTTCTCTGAGGGGGAATTCGAGGGTGCTGTAACTCACCTCAAAAGGCCTGGATTTACCACTAACCAGATAGGTGCATACGTCATGGTAGGTCTTCCCGGACAAACCTATGACCAGGTAGCTGAAACGATCACCTATGTTGGAAAGATAGGAGCCGTGCCCTATGTAAGTGAATACTCACCGATACCTCACACGGAGATGTGGGAAGAGGCAGTAAAGGTGTCACGATTTGATTTGGAATCACAGCCTCTATTCCACAATAACACGATTCTTCCCTGCTGGAACGGAGATGTCTTCGGAGAGCTCACTACATTGAAGAAGATGGCCCAGGATATCAGAAACAAGGCACGGAACAAGTGACTGAAGTTCACTTCAAACTTTAGGCACTTTAGGCACTTACTATCTAGAGGCAATTTATCAAACTGGCAGCATATCCAGCCCCGAAGCCATTATCAATATTCACTACTGTTACCCCCGTTGCACAACTATTCAACATGCCTAAGAGGGCAGATAGACCTCTGAAGCTGGCACCATATCCGGTGCTTGTTGGAACTGCAATAACCGGTTTGTCAACAAGCCCTCCAACAATACTCGGGAGGGCTCCCTCCATGCCTGCCACAACTACAATCACAGAGGCGCCCATAACGGTATCCTTGTTTTGCAGAAGCCTGTGCAAACCGGCCACGCCTACGTCAAAAAGGGTTTCCACATCATTTCCCATAAACCTGGCTGTGATCGCTGCTTCTTCAGCAATAGGTATATCAGCTGTTCCAGCACTGATCACAAGGATGGTCCCCTTGCCTCTTTTCTCTATTTCCCTTACCGCTATAGTGAGAATCCTCGCGTCAGGATGGTAATCGCTTGAAGGGAAATGTTTCTTGATAATCCTGGCCTTGCTCTCAGAAAGCCTGGTAACCAAAACATTTTCCTCTTTCTCTACCATTTTTTCTATTATTTTGACGATGTGCTC
>JABXJY010000364.1 GCA_013375385.1 Desulfobacterales bacterium | reverse complement strand
CTCCCACGGCTTGCCTTGATATGTGGGATGCTTGCCATTCCATTGGTTATACCCAGCCTTTACTGGCAAAGGGTCATATCCATTGTATGCATATATTCATTGCTTGCCCTGGGATTTGATTTTCTGGCCCATTTTCTGGGGTTGGTATCTTTAGGAGGTGCCTTCTTTATCGGGACTGGTGGGTATATAGCAGCAATTCTCAATACATCATTAGGCTTGCCACCAGTATTGACCCTCCCTGTAGCCGCTATAGGAGGTGGGGCTATCTGCACCTTGCTTCTTTACCCTTGCCTTCCCCTCAGGGGGGTTTACTTTGCCATAGTAACCCTGATGTACCCATTGGTTCTGGCCCGGATCATAGAGGCATTGGACATCATGGGAGGTACTGAGGGCATACTTGGAGTCGCCAGTTTTCCTAATAGATGGATTGAGCAGTATGGTATCCTGGCGATAGTGATCGTTTCGCTTTTCGGGTTGAGAAGGCTGGTAAATGAGGACATTGGATTGGTGTTTAGGGGTGTAAAGGATAACGACCAGGCAGTCAAGGCGTCTGCCTTAAGCATAAACTTCTATAAATCCATCGCGGTATTTATTGCATCTGCCCTGGGCTGCCTTGGTGGCGCCTATCTTGTCCACATCTATATGTGGTCTGGAATATCCCAGTTTGCATTGGATTTCTCCATCATACCTATAGCTGCAACAGTCGTAGGTGGGGGAGGTACCCTGGTGGGGCCAATACTGGGCTGTTTTATCCTGGTCCCCATCTCTGAGTTGCTGAGGGCATTCGGTACCCTGAGGATAGTCTTTTATTCGCTCATCCTGGTGGCCTTTATCATATTCAGGAGCGAGGGGATAATGGTCTATGCCCAGCGGAAATATCATCAGTTCGAAAGGTGGGTAAAGGTGTGAAATAAAAGTTCACCGTTAACCGTTTCTGTTCACCGAAAGATAGGGGCGAGCAGTGGACGGACAACGGATAACAGTGAACAGTAAACGGTTACGCTATGAGTTCAGAGCCTATCTTGCAAGTTACCAATGTTAAGAAGGCATTTGGCGGCCTCCAGGCCCTAAACAATGTCAGCTTCGATGTAAAGGAAGGAGAGGTTTTTGGGATTATTGGCCCCAATGGATCGGGAAAGACTACCCTTATCAACTGTATTACCGGGTTTATAAAGATGGATTTAGGTAGGGTAAGGTTCAGGGGCAGGGACATCAGCAGGCGGGCGCCCCACAAGATCGCTGCCATGGGGGTGACGAGGACCTTCCAGATCATGAGACCCTACTATACCCTGCCTGCCTATAAGAACCTTATAGTACCCCTATTCTCCCCCAGGGCGAGGAAGGCAGGCGGATGGAGAGGGGGAGGTAAGCTTGGGGATAGAGATACCGTGAGCATAGATATTCTGGAGGAGATTGGATTTGAAAGGGATTCCTTTGTTCCGTATAAGCTGGCATCCACACTGCCTACCGGTTATCTAAAGAGGCTTGAGATTGCAAGGTGCCTTGCCCTGAGACCTGAGATAATACTCTGTGACGAGGTCTTCTCCGGTTTGAGCATGAGCGAGATAGCCAGTATGGTACCTCTCATAGAGAGGTTGCAGATGGATGGTATTACCTTGATTATGATAGAACACCGGTTGAGGGAGTTGTTCAGGGTCGCCACGAGGGTTATGGTGTTAAACTTCGGGGAAAAGCTCACCGAAGGCATTCCAGAAGAGGTTATGGCGGATGAAGAGGTAAAGAAGGCCTACCTTGGTTCGGAGGAGGTATAGGATCGTGCCTGAAGACAGGGAGTACACCTTTACCAGATTCGAAAAGATTTGTCAAAGATACCCTGACAATACCGCAATAGTCTATCTTGGCGAGAGATTCTCCTATGCCACATTGAAGAACCTGATCGATAGGTTTGCTGCTGGTCTAGACATCTTAGGGGTAGGCAAAGGCGATAGGGTCATGATCTATATCCAGAACTGTATACAGTGGGTAATAGCATTCTTT
>JABXJY010000363.1 GCA_013375385.1 Desulfobacterales bacterium | reverse complement strand
CTGGGCCTTTGCAAGCCAGGCGAAGGAGGTCGCCTCCTTGATGAAGGAAGGACGGAAATCGGAGGTGATATTCCGGTTAGCGTTAGCGGAGGTCTCTTATCAAAGGGGGAACCTACTGGTGCCTCAGCCCTGGGGCAAGTAGTAGAAGTTACGTGGCACCTTCGGGGGGAGGCAGGTCCTCGCCAGGTTCCTGGAGCCAAGGCTGGCTTGTGCCATGTTACCGGCGCTGGTGGTAATGCTGCGGCTACCATTTTGAGGAAATAGCTCAAAGAGATATTGATCTTTAGGCTCATCAGCGAGGGGGAGAAGAAGGAATGGATTTTGAGCTCACCCCAGAGGAAAAGGCGTATCAAAAGGAATTGTGTGAATTTTTGAAAAGGGAAGCGAATGAGGGGGTTATTGCCGAGACTGAGTCCATGCAGGGCTTAGGACCCTACGGAAGGGAATTACTGCGCAAAATGGGCCAGAGGCGGCTGTTAGCTCCATCATGGCCACAGGAGTATGGTGGTCGTGGACTAACTTATGTAGCACAAGCTATTATGGGCGATGAGATGAGTTATCATCGGGGCCCTTGGCCTCTGGATGGCATCGTAATAGGCCCTACCCTTCTCCGTTTGGGAACCGATAGCCAGAAAGAAAAGTACCTGACTGGTATTGCCAGAGGAGAGATTGAGTTTGCCCTTGGCTATACTGAGCCTGAGGCTGGCTCTGACGTGGCATCGGTTCTACTTCGTGCCGTGGAGGATGGGGACGAATATATCTTAAATGGGCAAAAGGTATTCAATACTGAAGCCCATTATGGAGACTATCATTGGCTGCTGGTAAGGACGGATACCTCTGTTGCGAAGCATAAGGGACTGTCTATGTTCATTGTCGATTTGAAGAGCCCTGGAATTACTATACGCCCATTGATTACTTCGGCCGGTCTGAGGACAAATGAGGTCTTTTATGAAGACGTACGAGTTCCTAAGGAGAATATAGTAGGTGAGAAAAACCGAGGCTGGGACGTTGCCATGAGTGCTCTCGGTTCTGAGAGGGTAATGTGGACGGGGGACATTAAATGGGGGTTTGATAAGCTCGTGGAGTATATCCTGGAGGATAAACGCTTTGATGATATTTGTGCTCAAAACCCGTGGATTCTGGATGAATTGGCGGAATTGGATATCAAAATTCATATAGGTCGCTTACTAGGTTACAAGGCAGCTTCCATGGGTGACAAGGGGCTTACCGCTATTTATGAAGGATCCCTGTCGAAGGTATATGTAACTGAAACGCGGCAGCAGCTGTTCAGTGTGGCAATGCAGATATTGGGACTCTACGGGCAACTTTCCAAGGGGTCCAAATGGGCGCCCCTGAGCGGCATGATACCGCGTGAGTATCTAGATAGTTGTCGTTGGAATATTGTTGGTGGTACCTCAGAGATTCAGAGACTTATCATTGCTCTCATGGGTTTGGAATTACCTAGAAAATGATAACACAACAGGAGCCTGATAATGGATTGGGGCCTTTCCGAAGAACAGGAAATAGTAAAGAAAGTGGCTCGTGACTTTCTGGTTGAAAAATGTTCCAAGGAGCTGGTCAGGGAGATGGAAGAGGATGAGAAAGGCTACTCACTACAGATGTGGCAAGAGATGGCAGGGCTGGGGTGGATGGGAATAGTATTCCCTGAAGACTATGGTGGCAGTGATATGAGCTTCCTTGAGCTATCAGTACTACTGGAGGAAATGGGGCGGGCTTGTCTCCCCGGGCCTTTCTTCTCCACAGTGATTCTTGGCGGTTTGCCCATCTTGGATGTCGGAACCGAT
The DNA here is from genome assembly GCA_013375385.1 of Desulfobacterales bacterium. Taxonomy (GTDB): domain Bacteria; phylum Desulfobacterota; class DSM-4660; order Desulfatiglandales; family B25-G16; genus JABXJZ01. The sequence goes on along the minus strand of JABXJY010000363.1, from coordinate 198 downwards.
GAGCAAAAACAGCAATACCTGTCTAAGATAGCCAGTGGTAGGGCAATCTTCACCCTGGCCTTAACTGAACCCAGCGCCAGATATGATGCTAGCTCAATCGAAGTTAAGGCTACCGCTGATAACAACGCCTATATTATCGATGGCACAAAGCTCTTTGTTCCCGATGCTTACATTGCCGACTATATACTATGTGTAGCC
>JABXJY010000099.1 GCA_013375385.1 Desulfobacterales bacterium | reverse complement strand
CTTCCGTTTCCGAAATATTACAGCGCCAACAGCCTATTCCCGGCAAGTCGCAGGGCGGGCTCAATAGGATAGATTGCAACGTCACTTTGCTCCTCGCAATGACATGACTGCAATTTGGTATTAATCCTTCTGGAGATATGACACGATTTGAATTGCAGTCTTTTTCAATGAACTTGACAGCCTTGTACCCTCATCTATATATTTGGTCAAAATTCTCAACAAGAGGCGCATATGATCAGGGCAAATCTTTGGTTTACCTGTGCTGCTATGCATGATCCAGTGACCCCTATTATCGTCAAGCCGTCGGTTCTGGGATGGAAGGCAAAGAAGAGGGAGGTTGAGCTGACCATTGAACGGGCATTCACCGGAGAAGAGCTGGTCCTCAGGATGAAAGGATGGGTTACGGCGGATGTGAAGCAAGTAATTGAGACCATCAAACCCTACGGGTACCTGAAGGTCCTGGATGAGCAAGATCTGGTAGTGGAGATTGAATCAGAGGAGGATTACGAAGAATTAGCTAACACCCTGAGGGAGAAATTTGGAGATCAGATTTTCCTGGAGAGGCTATAGGCTTTCTTTACCCTCCCTCGGAACCTCCTCCTCAGTTTCCGCAGGCTGCAATTCCTGCCGATATATGATCAGTTGATCACCTGGATAGATGTGTGCCTTCAGATCAAGCTTATTCCAGATAATGAGGGCAGCCAGGGGCACATTGAACCGATCTGCAATTAAAGAGAGGTTGTCCCCTTTCTTGACAAGATAGACTCTCTCTTTCTTGGTCTCTACCCACCTCTTGAAGAGATCTTCAAATCTGGAGCTGAAACCCTTTGCTGAGCCCTTTGGGATCAGAATGGTATGGCTTCCCTCTGTCAGATAATGACCCCGAATCTCCGGGTTCAGGTCCTTGATGACCTTGAAATGGGTTTTAGCCGCCTGGGCAATAATCCGTATCGGGATATCCTGTGCACCATTCAGGTGAATCCGGTCGAATACCAGAGGCGGGTAGTAGTCGTCTTCGGAGAGATAGAAGCCATATCGTTCTGGGTTGGAAAAAATCAGCTTTACGGAAAGAATCCGAAAGACAAACCTTTGGGTTTCAATGGGGAGATACAGGTGATAATAGTAATCGGTTCCCTGCTCCAGAATCTCCGCCTCAACACCCTGTTCACCCATATTGTAGGCAGCGGCAGCCAGGGTCCATGATCCCAGTTTTTTGTGAAGATCCTTAAAATACCCAATTGCTGCCTGAGTAGAGGCGAACAGGTTTCGCCTCTCATCGATATGTTCATTGACAGTGAGAGCATATCTTCGGCCTGTGTCCGTCATAAACTGCCAGAATCCTTTTGCCCCCTTTTTTGAGGATACATGAGGTCTCAGAGCACTTTCGGCAATGGCGATGTATTTGAGATCGTCCGGCAACTCGGCTTCTTTAAGCATCTTTTCCATATACGGGAGGTAGCGCTTGGATCTCTTTAACCAGAGAATCACCTGGGGTCGATCCCAGAGGGAAAGAAGGAACTCCTTTTCAAGCCTCTCCCTGATTTCCTGTATCTCGATCGGCACCCTTTCGTCACAAAACGAAAGGGGAGGAGAGAGTTTGAGAGAGGAGATCAGGGAAGGGAAAGGGGCCCCTTTGAACTCCTCACCATACGTATTGGATAACGAGAAGAGAAGTATACCAAGCAAAAAAAAGAGCCTCAATTTCATGGTTCCCCCTTTTTGGCTAATCTGTTTCCACTTTGGCTTTTTAACAGGCTACCACGATGCCACCTTGATGTAAAAATGATTTTCCCATCACCTGAACCCATCTCCCAATAATGATTTAGCAATGGCAAGTTGATGAGAGTGATTGCTTCCGTCCACTATCTGATTGAGCTGGGCATTCCTCATCATCTTTTCTAAGGGATAATCCTTCGCGTACCCATATCCGCCGCCAACTTGAACGGCGTCGGCAGTCACCTCCATGGCCATTCTTGAGGCAAAGTATTTGGCAGTGGAAGAGAATCTGTATCTCTCCTTGATCCCCTGATCCAGCACAGATGCGGCCTTATACACGAGCTGGCGGGCTGCCTCCACACGGGCACCCATATCCGCCAGGATAACCTGAATGGCCTGAAACTTTCCTATCTGGCGTCCGAATTGCTCTCTCTGCTTGGCGTACTGGATGGCATAGTCCAGGGCACCCTGAGCAATCCCCAGGGCCCGGGCCGCTGTAAAACAAGAGGCCTCGGTAATCAGATCGACCATAATCTCCTGTCCCGCTCCCTCTTCTCCCATCAGATTATCCGCCGGGAGACGACAGTTTTCTAGAACGGCCCTGCAGGTGGTTCGGGCCTCAGCTCCTCTCGTGCCTTCTTGCCGAGTGACTTTCAAACCTCGAGTCCCTTTTTCCACGAGGAGGCCATGGGCTGATTGTCCATCTTTTGCAAACAGGCAGATCACCTCAGCAACATCCCCGTTGACCACACAGGATTCAGCCCCCTTGAGGACAAAGCCGTCCCTCTCTTTGGAAACCGACAGCACTACATCCGTGAGACTCAAAGACACCACCTCAGGCAGCGCATAGCCAAAAACTGCTTCCCCCGCCATGAGATCTGACAGGTATCTGTCTTTCTGAGCCGGCTTCCCTTGCCTGGACAAGAGCCGCCCACCAAGATTCTGAACCGAGCACACCAGGGCAGAGGTGGGACATGCCTTTGCGATCCCCTCCAGGGCCAGGCAGAGGTCGAGAAAGCCGGCTCCTTCCCCGCCTTCCTCCCTCGGCACGAGCAACCCCAGGAGACGACTACCAGCTAATTGATCCATTGCCTCACGGGGAAACTCCTCCTCGCGATCGGTTTCCACGACCCGGGGGCTGATTCTCTGCTTCACGAAGCTATTGATGTTTTTCTGAAAGAAATCCTGCTTCTTTGTCAGTTGATAGGTTACCTCCATGATCCTTCCCCTCTAGATGTCTAGATAACCTGGGATCTTAACATTTATGTCAAGTTTTTTCTAGATTCGCCTTTTTTCGTCCTTGACTTGATCACTTTGATCAATTCTGGCACAACCTGAAACAGATCCCCGACCACGGCGTAGTCAGCGATCTGCATAATGGGCGCGTCCGGGTCCTTATTGATCGCCACAATCGTCTCCGAGCTCTCCATTCCAACCCGGTGCTGAACAGCCCCTGAAATACCACACGCAATGTAAATCTTTGGCTGCACGGTCTTACCCGTCTGGCCCACCTGATAGGGATGGGACTTCCATCCGGAATCTACGACCGGCCGTGACGCGCCAACCGCCGCGGCCAATACCTGAGCTAACTCCTCAACAACCTTGAAGTTCTCAGCGCTCTGCAATCCCCTTCCACCAGACACGATAATTTCTGCTTCCTCGAGACTAATCGTCTGCTCTCTGCTCTTTATGACCTCCAGGAGTGTTGTCTTCATTCCCTTCGGATTGACCTTAATCGGGATATGGATCACCTTTCCCTTGCGGTCCGGGTATGGTTCGGGTTTTTTCATGACCTTCGGTCTCACCGTGGCCATCTGTGGCCGGTGATTTACAGTCTTGATGGTGGCCATGATATTACCTCCCCAGGCAGGACGGGTCTGAAGGAGCAATCCTGTCTCCTCCTCAATGTCCAGGGAGGTACAGTCTGCCGTTAGCCCCGTTCTCACCCGTGCCGCCACCCTCGGAGCCAAATCCCGTCCGGTAGTTGTTGCACCGAACAGAAAAATAGAGGGCCTATACTGCGAAATAACAGCCGTCAGAACCGCTGCATAACTTTCAGTCTGGTAAAACCTCAGGTTAGAATTGCGGGCCAGATAGACCTTATCTGCGCCGTGGGCAACAAGCAGCGGGCACAGATCTTCCACCTCATCCCCGAGCAAGACAGCAGCCAACTCCTGTCCGAGCTTGTCGGCCAGCTTTCTTCCTTCTCCCAGAAGCTCTAACGTGCATGACCTCAACTCCCCCTCGCGCTGTTCGGCAAATACAAAGACCCCCCGGTACGTATCTAGATCAGAGGCCCCTTGCAGTATCGGGCGTTCGACCTCGATGGCCCCAACCTCACATGCCTCATGACACGCCCCGCAAAGGGTGCATCCCTCCTGAATAACCGCCTTCTTATCAATGACCTCTATTTGCCCGAAGGGACAGGCGGCCTCGCATTTCTTGCAGCCCGTACATTTCTCTCCTATAACGCTGATTCCCACGGAATGCCCCTCAGATATGGAGTTAACCCTGCAGTATGTTCAGTAATACCTGAGCCACACGTTCAGCTAATTCAGGTGGTTCCCCTGTTAAGACCTGTCCTCCGGTTCTGGGAACAGGATACCAGATCCGGGTAACTGCTGTTGGAGAGCCTGGGAGGCCAAGACGATCTCTTTCTACATCCAGATCCTCTGCTGTCCAGATCGGAATTTCCTTGTCCATGGCCTCGCTTAGACTGCTATAGGTGGGCACCCGGGGAACATTGATCCCCTTTACCACGGTCAAGAGCAGAGGCATCCTGCATCGGATTACCTCATATCCATCCTCCACCTCTCGTGTAGCCACCACGTGTTTGCCCTCGACCTCAATCCGGTTCACATAGGTAATCTGGGGAATATGAAGATGCTCCGCAAGCATCGGGCCTACCTGAGCTGTGTCTCCATCAATAGCCTGCTGTCCACACAAGACGAGGTCAAAATCTCCAATTTCCCCTATGGCTCTGGCCAGGGTATATGTCGTTGCCATGGTGTCTGAGCCTGCAAAGTCCCTATCACTCAGCAAGATGGCCCTATCGGCTCCCATGCTGAGGCATTTTACCAGTGCGTCCTCTGCCTGTGGGGGGCCCATACTGATGGCAATGACCTCACCCTCTTGCTTCTCCTTCCAGGTCACTGCCTCCTCTAAGGCATATTCATCAAAGGGATTAACGATAGCCGGCATCCCCTCTCGAATGATGGTGCCGGTCTTGGGATCGGTCTCCATCTTCTCCATCTCGGCTATATCAGGGACCTGCTTGACACAGACTATGATACGCATTGCAGAACCTCTCATCGTTGGTGAGGCTAACCGGAAAGAATCCCCCTCGAGGCAACCATCCTGCTAATCTGATTGGTCCCTTCATATATCTGGAGGAGCTTGGCATCTCTGACGTACTTCTCCAGGGGATAATCCTCACGGTAGGCGTAATGACCCACAAGCTGCATCCCTTTATTGGCCACTTCCAGGGCCATATCACTGGCATAGAACTTGGTCAAACTCGACATGGTCCCTGCGGAAAGGTTGTTATCCATCATCCAGCTACTCTTCCAAACCATCAGTCGAGAGGCCTCTATAGAGGCCAGCATGTCTGCCAGATCAAATGAGATGGCCTGTTGACCGGCTACGGCCCTGACATTTGAATAGGTTGTTAAAAATCTCAGGGCGGCCTCATAGGCCGCACGAGCTATCCCAACACCCACCGCACCGCAGGAGACCACCCGCAGGACCTCCAGCACTTTCATGGCAATCTTGAAACCTTCCCCTTCCTGTCCCAATCGATTTTCTTCAGGTATCCTGACATCACTCAACACAACCACACCGGTATGGCTGGAGTGAAAGCCCATCTTGTCCTCGAGCTTTCCTCGCGAAAGGCCCTTGACATCATCCGGGACGAGGAACGCAGTAATTCCCCTGATGCCCTTTGTCTTATCCACCGTCGCAAAAACAGTATAGAGACGGGCCAGGTCTCCATTGCTGATAAAACACTTCTCCCCGTTCAAGACATACTCATGCCCCTCGTGACGAGCTGTGGTAGATACGGCACCTGCATCTGATCCCGCGTGAGGCTCTGTTAAGGCAAAGGCTGCCAGTCCGGGTCTTTTCTTGTTGCACGTGAGGGCGAGAAACTCCTTTTTCTGGTCCTCTGTTCCCGCTATCATGAGGGGAACCAAGGAATTCCCCGTGGCGGTAAAGGCAATACCCCCATCCCCGACGGCCAGCTCCTCCACCACAATGGACATGGTCAGGATGTCCAGCCCGCTTCCACCGTATTCCTCTGGTATCCCCATGGACAACAGGCCTTGTTCGGCCATTTTTCCGATAAGAGGCCAGTGGTACTCCTGAGTCAACCCCTTGTCTATCTTCCAGGAGAGGGGCTTGATTTCCTTCTCGGTAAATTCCCTGGCCTTTCTCTGCCACTGCTGCTGCTCCTGGCTCAATTCGAAATCGATCATTATTAACACCCTCCTGTTAATCTAAGCTGCCTGTATGATGCCACAACTCCTGATCGTTATCAAAAGATTTATCTTTGTGAGTCTCTATCAACCTTGAGCTTTGAGCTAATTCTCCTCTTGGTCTTTGCCCTTTGCTCTCGACCTATCCCCCCATCCCATATCGAAAATCTCATATCCCAGCCCCCATATCGCAAGGTAGTTACCTAGTACGGAAAAAAACCACATATTGTGTTATTTTTTTCTTGACACACAATATACACCGTCATATACTGACTTCGATCCTCCTCCTTACATTAACCTCTATCAAGAGTAGCTTGATGGTTCAGAAGGTTGTCCTGAAATTACCGTAGCAAAGCCCCCGAGGGAATGCCCGCATTCCTTTGGGGGCACCCCAGACCGCTCATCTCCCATCGGCCATCGCCTTTCGGAAATCCCCCCCTTGCCACCTGATTGTCAATCAGTTTTTTTCACCTGCCCGCCATCTTCGTATACCCCTGTGGTTCTGGAAAAGACAAAATCCCAATCCGGATGCAGCGCATATAACGATTGTAAAATTCCGTGAGACTGTGTATAACCTCCGGCCATGAAAATTTTCCTCCTCTTACTCTTTTGGAGCCTCTGGTTTGTTAATTTTTCAACTCGCACTGTCATTTCTCCCCTTCTACCCATTATCGAAGATGAGCTCGCCATCAGCCATGCCCTGGCCGGCGGCATCTTTTCTTTTCTATCCGCAGGCTATACCATTACCTTACTCCTGTCCGGATTGGTATCCCCCCGCATTGGCTACAAACGGACCATCCTTTTGGGCTTCGCGATTTTGGCGACAGCAGTATTTTGCTTGAAATATGCTGCAACTTACACTTCTGTTGCCCTTGTCTCGCTGTTCATCGGCCTCGGCGCGGGCTTATACTTGCCAAGTGCCATAACCGTTGTGACCGCAATCTTTGGACGAAAGAACTGGGGCAAGGTCATTTCCTTCCACGATACAGCTGCCTCTTTTAGCATCGCCGCAATTCCACTTCTGGCAGCCGTTGCCCTGCGCTTTTTTCATTGGAGGGACCTTTTCTTCATCCTGAGTGCGGCCTGTTTGATTGCCCTTGTCTCTTTCTGGGTGCTTTCTCCGGACCCCCATCCAAAGGAGGAAAAAAGAGCCCGCTTATCACGCATACTGGGCCGCAGAGATTTCTGGGTCATGGCCGTCTTGTGGATTTTCGCCAGCTCCAGCTGCCTCGGTCTCTACAATGTGATTCCCCTATTTCTCGTCAAAGAGAAGGGAATGTACCTAGAAATGGCAAATACCATCTTTGGTTTTTCCCGGATCGGTGGGCTTTTTGTTGTTGTCATGGCCGGGTTTCTCGTTGATCGGTATGGGGTCAAAAAGATTCTGTTCCTTGTATTGTTAACCACGGGACTTTCAACAATGGGCCTAGCCCTAGCTCAGAGCACCCGACTACTGGTGGCAATGCTCGTTGTCCAGGCGACCGTTTCTGGCGTTTTCTTCCCGGTTGCCCTGGTGGCCATCTCCAAGCTCACGAACTTCAATGAAAGAAGCATCTTCACCGGAACAACCATAGCAATCGGTGTGGTTGTTGGACTTGGGCTTACCCCATTCATCTTGGGCGCGGTGGCCGACGTCTGGAATTTCCAGATTGGTATTCTTGTCCTGGGGCTGCTTACGACTCTGTCCTGTGTGGTCACAAGAGACCTTCAAGAGATCTAGTCGGGCGACTCACATTTCCAAAGACGCTAGGGTTGTCTTTCGCTCTGCCCTCTGCGCCTTTCCCCCATCCCAAACCTCACATCCCACATCCTTCACCCTGTGGAATTCCGCACTCAAAGGACCCCCCATGGGGGGTTCCACAGGGCAAGCCCCACATCCCATATTCCATTTCCCAAATCTCACATCCCAAAGCACTTGTTCCGCCTTTAACCTTTTGCCTTTTGAGATGACTTTATTATTCATACTGCAGATCTCACAAGAAGGCGGGGTGTTTTTCATAGCTTAACAGATAAAGATTTCAGAACTCGTTTCTATGAAAAAACCAACAAGCTAATGACGGATCTCGATTATATGGTAGTGGCTTGCGGCATCAAAAAAGATGAACACTTGAAGATATATAGACTGGCTGCTATGGACCCTTATATGCTTTCCTTGAAGATCCTTGTGGAGAGATTTGTCTTTGAGATTAATGCTCGTGGCGGTGGAGAGAAAGGAGTAATTGTCGCGGAATCAAGGGATGAGACACTTGACAACCAGTTGAGGTTAAGTTGGATGGACCTTAGAACAGGGGGAACAGAATACGTCCCTGCGTCAGAAATCAGAAAACATATAAGCGAGTTGCATATTAAGGAAAAATCTCAAAACATCGCCGGGCTGCAGATAGCTGATCTAATAGTCTCTCCTATCGGCAGGCATATAATCCCAAATTTCGCAAGTATGAGCAAAAAACATTTTAAGACAAGTGTATTCTAATTGCGGAAACCCCTATAAAAAAGGCTCCTCCTGTGGTATAAGGCATTAACTCTCAAAACATAATGACCACAAGGAGGAGCATTAAAATGGTGAAACAACTTGACCTGAATATACAAACTGATGAAAAAATAGTCAACAAAAAGATCAAGGAAGACTTTACTCTCAAGAATGCGACTATTTATGGTGGCTATAATATCTTCAGCGATTATCTTTCCAGCAACGGCCTCGATCGTTTTATAGAACAGGAGCTTGAGGGTATGAAAGCTCCCTGGGCTACTTATGATATGCCAACAGTCTGTAGGACGCTTATAGATGGCTATGCCCTTGGACTGAAGAACATTTATCAGTTTGAAGGCATAGAGAAT
>JABXJY010000362.1 GCA_013375385.1 Desulfobacterales bacterium | reverse complement strand
TGAATCCGTACGGCTCAAGCGATACAGGGCTGAAAGGGCGTGGATGGCTTTCTCTGGAGACGGAAACACGAGAACCCGCTTTTCTTCCAGCCACTCGAGAATTTCATGCCTTCCGGATTCTACCCCGGCGAACCAGAGCCCTATTGGCTTTTGGGCGTCGACGGCCCGCTGAAACACCTCGAAGAGCTTCTTGGGAAAGAGAAAGGCCCTCGGGTGCAACTGAATGGCCAGTCCGTCAACGTTGGGATCTTCGATCACGGACTCGATAAGTGTCCGGTAAACATCATTCTGATCATTGAACTGGAGAGTAACGCCGAGATCCCAGGGGTTGGGCGAAATGTCCCAAGGGGGAAAGACCGACCTCAGTTTATCGAGGGTCGTGTCCTCCACCTTGGCCAATCTGAGGCCTTCGTACTCGCAAAGATCCGTCAGAATGACTCCTTCACCCCCGGGGAGCGTGGCAAGAAATATGCGGTTTTCTTTGAGTGTAAGGGAACCAAAACGCTCTAAAGCACGGGTCAGATCAAAGAACTCCTCCAGGCTATACGCTCGAATGGCCCCGCACTGCCTCAGGGCAGCATCGAACACGAGGTCACTTCCCTGCACAAGGACCCCTGTATGGGAGGTGGCGGCCCTTGCTCCAGCCTCGGTTCGGCCGGATTTGAGAACCACCACATGCTTCCTCTGAGCGGAGGCCTCTCGGATGACCCTCAGAAACTCCCTTCCATCCCCCTCGACGCTCTCCAGATGAATGCCGATAACGTGGGTCTGCGGGTCCTGCACCAGATACGTCAGGGCATCCACCTCATTAATATCCATTTTGTTGCCACAATCGATGAGCTTGTTGAGGTGATAGTTGAAATCAGATAAGAGCCAGGTAAATCTGGGTTCGTAGAGCCCCGATTGGAAAATCAGGGAGAGGCCACCTGTCTTGAATGGCTTGAGGGGATGGAAACTGATGCAAAAGTTTGCAGGCACGTTGAGGGGGCTCAGGGCATTGGGACCAATGGCCCTGATACCGTTATCCTTGATCAGACGGGCCATCTGCTCCTGCACCCTTTTCCCTTCTTCTCCGGTCTCAGAGAATCCTCCGGCGATGATGGTGACTCTCTTGATTCCCTTTTCAACACAATCCCTTAGTATTCCCAGGGTCAAGGAATGTGACACCCCTATCACAGCAAGGTCCACGGTTTCATTGATATGCTTCACACTGGGATAGGTCTTCAGTCCCAAGATCTCCTTTTCCTTCGGGTGCACAGGATAGATCCGACCCTGGAAACCGAGGTTGACCAGATTAGCAACCAGGTTGTGGTTGATTCGCAAAGGATTATTAGACGCACCTACTATGGCAACGCTTTCGGGTTCGAAGAATTTCCCGAGAAAGTGTTCCGTGTTGCTTTTCATATCGTGTCCTTCCTCATGTGTCATGATGGATCCGCATTTCCCAGCAATATTGCGCTTTGTTTTCTCCGTTTGCCACCCGGACTCCCGGCGGTGCAACAGTATTTCAGCCATGCGTCAGTTGGCCCTGTCCCAATGTAGGCATAACATTACCCAGTTTGGAGCCTGAGGTCAAATACTTTTGAATCAAAAGGAAACAGGTTCAACCCGGTGATCTCAATGCCCCAGCGGGCCTTCGAATTGGCGAAGAGGGCTAAAGATCTTGTCATTCTTGCTCCGGATCTCAAGACAGGTAGTATCTCCACCGTACGTTAGATACTCCTCGCCTGAAACAGCTATCGACCCTCTCGCTCCATAGCATCGTATAATCATTGAGCATTCCCCCCCATTCGGATCAAAATATCTTAAGAAACATTTAAGCAGATGCCTCTTTGTGTTTCATCAGTTAATTCCGCAATATGCCGGAGTAGTTTGCCGTGGCCGAAAAGTACCGTATCCTTACTATAGTTGAAAGCCATTATCGATCTAATTTTGATGGTTTCGTAAAAAGTCGCCGGTGCTGTCATTGCGAGCGTAGCGAAGCAATCTCATTGGCTGTAACTGC
>JABXJY010000361.1 GCA_013375385.1 Desulfobacterales bacterium | reverse complement strand
GCTATTATCTTCCCAGCCTCTTCAATGGTGGCAAGGGCCTCCTTTCTTTCGCCCATAACCTTGAGCTTTCGATCGGATAAGAGACGCAAACTCCCCGGATGAGGGGCAGCTACATCAATCAACATAGGCGGTGATAGATGGGTGTCCTTGGAGAAGGAAAGTATCACATGGCCATCTTCAACGTCCATGCGTGTTGAGCCGATTCTCTTAAGGCCTATCTTGACCTTGATAATGGAAATAAGGTTTAGAACCTCTTTTGGCGGGGGTCCAAACCTATCCTCGATCTCCCTTACCATCTCCTGTAATTCCAGCTCATCCTTAATGGTAGAGAGACGTCGGTATATGTGAAGCCTGACATCGCTTTCCTCGATATAGCTGTGGGGAATAAAGACCGGTAAATCGCTATTTATCTCAGGGAATACCTCCTCTCTCCACTCCTCTCCCTTTAGCTCTGCCATTGTCTGCTCTATCAGTTTTAGATAGAGTTCATACCCAATAGCCTTGATATGACCTGATTGGGAGAAACCAAGGATGTTTCCCCCACCCCTTATCCTCAAGTCATGTAAGGCGATGTTCACTCCCGAGCCTAATTGAGAAAAATCCATCAAGACCTTTAGCCTCTTCTGGGCATCATCCGTCATTGCAGATCCATCTGAGATCAGGAGGTATGCGTAGGCCTTCACATTAGACCTTCCAACTCTCCCCCTGAGCTGATAGATCTCAGCCAGGCCAAAGCGGTCAACCCCATTAATGATGATAGTATTGGCAGAAGGTATATCCAGCCCCGAGTCTATTATGGTAGTACATACGAGCACATCCGTCTCCTTAGCCAAGAACCGAATCATCGCGGCCTCGAGATCTCTCTCCTTCATCTGGCCATGGGCAATGTCAATCCTGGCCCCGGGAACAAGCCCTCTCACTGTATCCGCCATTCGACCAATGGTCTGGACTCGATTGTGAACGAAAAACACCTGTCCCCCTCTATCTAACTCCCTTTCGATAGCATGCGATATGGTATCTTCATCGAATCTGGCCACATATGTCTGAATAGACAGTCGATCAGCAGGTGGGGTTTGAATGCTGCTCAGATCCCTGACCCCCATCAGGGACATATGGAGGGTCCTCGGAATTGGTGTAGCCGTCATGGCGAGGACATCAACGAAATGCCGATATTTCTTTAATCGCTCCTTGTGCCTGACACCGAAGCGCTGTTCCTCATCGATTATCAACAGCCCCGGGTCTTTGAATACGACGTCATCCGACAAGATTCTGTGAGTCCCAATAACGATATCAATCCTACCACGACGGAGATCTGCTATTATCCTCTTTTGCATGGAGCTAGGAACAAATCGACTCAGGACAGCGATCCGGACAGGATAAGAATCAAAGCGCCTCTTAAACGTGTGGCGGTGCTGTTCAGCGAGAACAGTTGTCGGGACAAGGACAGCCACCTGTTTCCCATCCATAACAGCCTTAAAAGAGGCCCGTATGGCTACCTCCGTCTTACCGAAACCTACATCTCCACAGATAAGCCGGTCCATTGGCCGCTCTAACTCCATGTCCGTGAGCACATCATCAATAGCCTTGATCTGATCTGGAGTCTCCTCATAGTCAAAGAGTGCCTCAAACTCCCGATAGTAGTTATCTGGCTTTGAAAAGGCAAACCCCTTGAGGAGCTTTCTCATGGCATAGAGCTTAAGAAGGTCTTTGGCTATCTCCTCTACAGACCTCTTTGCCCTCTTCTTCGTGAGCATCCAGGATCTTCCGCCAAGCCTGTCCAACTGGGGATTCTCATCATCCAAACCAATATATTTCTGGATAATGTTTATCCTATCCGCCGGGATATAGAGGCGATCATTATCCGCATAGTCTATGATTACAAAATCCCTCACCCTGCTCCCGATCTCCATCTTTGAAAGTCCGCCGTATCGGCCAATGCCGTGGTCCTGATGGACAACCAGATCACCCACCTGCAGTTGACTCAACCCTGTCCACGGAATGGCCTGCACCCCTTCCCT
>JABXJY010000098.1 GCA_013375385.1 Desulfobacterales bacterium | reverse complement strand
ACCTCCAGAACTGATTCAAAGACCTTGTAGGCCTCTTCCACCGATATCTTGGTCGGAGAGATAATGGTCACCTTTCCCTTGACCCCTTTATCAACGACGAAGTTCTTGCCGGTCAACTCGCTGATGAATTTAATGAAGAGCACAATATCCACATTGTCAAAATCGATGGTGACATACCGCTTATCTGGCTCCTGTTTCCTCAGGACCTTCTTTTTCTCGACGATCTTCTTTTCTGGAAGCACCTTCCTCCGAGCTTGAGGAGGCTCTTTTACTGCTGCAGGCTTCACCGGGGCTGGCTTTCTGGGTTCAGGGCCAACAGATGTCACACCTTCCTCACCAGCAAGCCTTGCCCCCATTACCAAAGGGCTACTGGTAAGCAGGAACAGCCCTACCGATAGAAAGTAAAAGATCGATCTTATTCTTATCTTAAATTTCATGGTCATATGATAACCACGGTGTCTGTCTTGCTACCCCAATTTCCTCACACCCTCCATTGCTCCAATACTCCCTGGCCCAGACCTCATGTGCAAGGCCTAAGTTCTATGGCTTCTTCTTTCGAATTATTGCAGAGATATCAAATTGTTCCTGGCAAGTCGCGCGGGCCATCACTCCATTCCTCCACTCCGCATTATCTCTTCAAACCCTGGCACGCCTCTCAGGTTCTGCAGGTCTCTGTCCTTTGGAGCCCACTCCCTTACCGATTTATCCAGTGAAACCGCCGTCTTCAGATGGTCCAGACTCTTCTTCACCTCCCCTTTAAGGGCATAGAGGCATGCCAAATTGTAATGTGGATCTACGTATTCTGGTTTCAGTCGAACGGCATTTTCAAGGTTTTTTCGGGCCTCTGAATAGTCTCCCTCCTGAATATATATAACCGCCAAGTTATTCAGTGCGTAAACATGGCCTTCATCAAGCGTGAGGGCCTTTTGATAGAGTCCCCTGGCATCCTTCAAACGGCCCATTTTGTGAAAATGTCTTGCCCTGTCATAGAACTCTTTTACATCTACAACAATTTCTGGGCTGGGGTTTGCCTCAGGCTTCAGATTCTTAGGGGCTGCTACTATCTCCTTACCTCCTGAATCCAACCATGAATAGAGTGCAAAAGCAAGCAAAATGACAAGAAGAGAGATCAACCATATTGGCCTTACAGCAAAGGTACCCGGTTTTCCCTTGGGCACCAAGAAGATCCTTCGGTATTTTGGATACCCAGCGTCTTTTTCTTTCTGTGCCTTTTGCAAGGCCTCATGGATGTAACTCATATCAATCCAACATCTGATACAATAATGCCTTGGTTCGGGGACCAACAATTCCATCGGGCATGAGCCCGAAGCGGGCCTGGATCTCCACTACATTGCGAAAGGTTGAATCATCATAGATCCCTGTAATTTCAACTGGATATCCAATCTTTTTCAGTGTCTTCTGCACCTTCAAGACACCCTGACCTCCCATCCCCTTCATCAAATCAACGTTTCTGTTTTCACACGGGTAGACCCAGGATACCTTCTTGCCCCAGTGGGTCTGAAGGAAATCCCTGGTAACCAGTCTATCGTTGCCTTCGGAATCTACTGCTACAGCACCATCAGCTGTTACCTCACGGATCAGGAGATAGCGATTAGATGGAACCGGGTCTGAAGCCGTATCAGCTGACAAGGGACTCGGAGATTGAGAGGGTCCAGAGTGAGCTAGAAGGACCCGAAAAGATTTTTTAAACATACTATAGTTTTCGATTTTTGTGTCGAATGAAAACAGAACTAAAGGAACATTATCTGTAGTATAGTTACTTCTGTCCATCTTTTCCCTGCAAAGCCTGAAGAGTCCTGCGAGACTTGATTTCTCATCAAGGAATAGACTTACTGCTTCCCTCTTGGGTAGAAGAATAGGTAACTTCCTCTTATCTGAAAAGGTCTCTAAGATATGGGATCTATAGGCCCATCCGAAGAAGCCTGCCAAGATGATTAGCAACAGCAGAAAAACAGGTAGCAATTGAGCGCTTTTCCGGGGCCAATCCCTTGTCCTGCTCTCTGGTGCCAGGTTGCCCCTGATATCCTCAATCGCCTTCCGAACCGCGCCCTTGGATATGACAAATTCATCCCTGGTATAGGAAACAAGGAGGGCCCTATCACAGAGCGCATTGATCCTCCTCGGGTTTCCTTTGGAATATTCATAAATTGTCTTGAAGGCACCATTTGTAAATCTCAAATTCCCTCGGCCACCTCCCACCACCATTCGATGTTCCACATAGCCCCGGACATCCTTGCGATCCAAGGGCCTTAACTCGTAGCGAACATTGATTCTCTCATCAAGCTGCCTCAATGAGGAGGAGGCCAGAACCTCCTTTAATTCGGATTGGCCTACAAGAACGATCTGGATCAGTTTCTCTCTTTGTGTTTCCAGATTTGAAAGCATCCTTATCTGCTCTAGCACAGTGCACGAAAGGTTTTGGGCTTCATCTATCAACAGAACCGCATTACCCCCAAGGCTGAAGGTCTTAAGCAGGAACTGATTGAGTTTATCAATATATTCCTTTTTTGTCCCGACCGCCACATCCACATTAATACCAAACTCCTGGTTTATCGTCTCTAAGAGCTCCATATCTGAGATAAATGAATTGAATACCAGGGCACTCTTTATGGAGTCGTTTAGCTGACCAAGGAGAGCCCGGCAGAGGGTAGTCTTGCCTGTACCAATCCCCCCGGTAATGGCAATAAAGCCCTTTCGTTCGTTTATTCCGTAAAGGAGGTGGTCGAGGGCCTCCTTGTGGTGAGGGCTCAGAAAGAGGTATCGTGGATCTGGCGTTAAATTGAAGGGGTTCTCTTGAAAACCAAAATAGGATGTATACATTAGCCTCTCACCTGAATCTGTAACCTATTGTTTTCCGCTCACCACGTCTTTTTATCTGTAATTCCACATGAGATCCTGATCTCAATTTTTCGTAAACCTCCAGCACATCATCCGGGCTCCTGATATCCCTTCCGTCTATTCCTTGAACAATGTCACCGTTCCTCAATCCCAACCTTGCAAAGAAGGAACCAGCCTTAATATTAGAAATTGCTAAACCGTCTGCCTTGCCATCCCTGAAGTAAGGCCTTATCCTCGCCTG
The DNA here is from genome assembly GCA_013375385.1 of Desulfobacterales bacterium. Classification (GTDB taxonomy): domain Bacteria; phylum Desulfobacterota; class DSM-4660; order Desulfatiglandales; family B25-G16; genus JABXJZ01. The sequence goes on along the minus strand of JABXJY010000098.1, from coordinate 6,026 downwards.
AGACAATAGCTCATGGATGTTCTTAAGGGATTCCTGCAACTCTGAACGGCTTACCGTTACGGTAGCTCCTTTCGCAGTCCTTTTCTCGACTGGTTTTGATCCCGGATATTCCTTTTGAGTTCCTGAGTCAGCGCTTTCCTCTATTGTCAGGATTTCATCTTTACCCCCAACCCGGAGGATCACTTTTCCCCTTAAGATCTTCCTAATGACAGCTCCCTGAACAGTATCCCCTTCTCTGTAAAGATCCTGTCTCCTTTTACCTTTGTCCTTGATAACCGCAAGGGTGCTTTGCTGATCGCCGACAACTGTACCGAGGAGGGCGATTTGTAAGGAAGTTGGCTCAAGAAGGGTCTCAATCTCTTTTCTTTCTTCTGCCTTTGCCCCCTCAGCCTCCCTTTCTATGGAGCCAAAGATATTTCTGTCAACGATAGCTTGATAATCACCCGAAGGCAGGCTTTGATCCTGCCTAAACCCCGGTGCACGGTTCATTACGACTTTTTTGGTATCAACTTCCCTGAGCTGTACCCTGATGATCATATAGAAGAGATCCACGCCAAGAAACATAATCACGCCCAAGGCAAGAAGATTGAAAATGGTCTGGTAATTCTCTAATATAGCTTTCATAAGCTTAGGTGAATCTGATTTCGGGCTCTCCAAGGGTTCCGTAGATAATAAAGGTAAGTGCTCCCTTTCTCAGCCTTTGTTTGAAAAACCTCATAGTACTGGACACACCTTCAGCGCTTTTAAAGAATGATGCAAACGGCTCAATTCTTCCTTTTAGCTCAAGGGTGCTTTTCGCAAATCTCTCTTTCAGGCCTATGGTTCCTGATAGGGTACCTTTTAGCTGAGGCCCCTTTAACTCGAAACGCGCAAGGTTTATCTGTTGTTTTTTGAGAACCATCTGGATCTTAACCTCATTAAATTCAACGGACCCCAGAGTCAAAATGGGCACCGAAAGCTCGATCCGACCGTCTTGCAATGTCAGATTAGCTTCCCCGTCGCCATCCATCAGATTCTTGTACTGTCCGCTGTAGTAGATCGTTCCCCAAAGGATTCCATCAACGTGCCTGCCAATCGGATACTTTAGATGCTCATAATTGCCAATTCGAATATTCTTTAATTCAATTTCCGTATTAAACGGGCCTGATATGCTGTTATCTTTGAAATGGATGCACCCTTTTAGGTCACCACCATAAGCCAGGCACTCAAAGCAATACTTACCCCTTCCTTTTAAGAATGACCATGCTTCAGGTCTGACTAAAAGACTATCAGTCCTGAAGAGCTTTATGTCAGGTCTGTCTTTGAATGAGATTTCGGTTTGCCCTAATTTTAGACCAAAAGGTGGCCACGGTTTCAACCGGTCAACAGAAAGAAAGAATGGGGTATCTAAGTTATTTGCCCTTATCTGCACATAATCCCTCAGGGCATCTGAGGGAAAACGATAATACAAGAGACCAACTGCAACAATAATGCAGTAGATTACATAGCCGAACCATTTTTTGTTTTTCGATATAAACTGTTTCATAACAGCAATTTCTATGACCGAAAGGTCAACACCTGCAAAATGGCATCTAAGTAGCCAGATTTTTTCTTGTTTTCACTAATTGATATCCGTTTTATGCTTACAACATTACCCGGTGATTCAATTTTAGAGAGGTAGCCAATTAACTGTTGCAGGGTAATTGCCTCCAATTTCATCTCAACCAGCGACTCTTTATAAGGACCAGGGGTTGCCGAAACAGAGGTTTTCATGTATTTGATGTGAGCCTTCACTTCCGCATCACCTGCTGCCTCTTCAAGAAATGAAAAGAGGGTAAATCCCTTCTTTCGCCTGGCAAGGATCTGCTTTATGTCTTGAGAACCCTGCTGGTATCTGTGATACTCAGAGCTCAGCCCTACCATCTCTTTTAGTCCCTCTTCTTTTGCCCTGACACCCCTTTGAACCCTCCTTCTGTTTTCAAAGAAGGGAACGATGAGAAATTGAAATAGGAAAAAAATTGCCACAAATAGTGCCGCAGCTGATACAAAATATTTTTCACGTCTTGCAAGCTTCATGGTATTTGTTCATCGGGTTTGTTGTGTTTGTTGAGTTTCTTGAGTTCGTTCCCGTTTGGATATGCTCTGTAAATCCTCAAACCTCTCAGTTTTCATCTTTTATGGAAAAGATAACACAATGGACTCAACGAACTCAATAAACTCTACTGTTTTGCCCGCTGCAACTTTATTTCAAATTGAACCCGTTTGCCGGATCGGTCAAGATTGGCAGAACTAATGGTAACTGCACTAAAATACTCTGAGGGTTCCAGTCCTTTCTTAATAATGTCCACGGTGTTAAATGTATCAGTTTCTCCCTTGACCTGCACTACCTCTGGATCAACCACCATCCTGGTCACCTTCACATCCAGGGATCCGGGAACCCTAAGGGAAATATCCCTTAACAGGTCAAGGACCTTCCGGTCCCCACTGATTCCGGGAAGGGAAAGGGCTGATTTTTTAATCTCATTTATCTTCACCACCATCTGATGGACTGGATCAACAATCCTTTTTACATCAGGAAGTGTTTGCCTGAAAATCCCTGTTATCTGCTTATCCAGCATCCTGTGGCGTTTTTTCAGGAAATAATAATCAACACCCAAATCAGCGATCAAAAGAGATAGAATGACCAGCAAGAAGACAGCGGCCTTTCGAATCTCCTTCTTGAGCCTGAAATAACGCTTTCTGATCTCAAATTCATCTTTTCTGAAATTAAAACCCAAGCCCTGCTTATTGTCTCGGAGGGCAAGGGCAAGGGCGCTATCCATTATACCAGGATCCCAGCGCAAAGCTAGATCTTCGCCCATATGAACCCTCTTATCCTTTATCACATTGATCCTTTCAACCGGAATGTCCAGAAATCGTTCCAGGAGGCTCTCTGTACCCGGGTAAATGCTCCCGCTGCCTGTGATAAAGGCCTTTTCTGGCCTGACCTCCCTCTTACTCTGGAATCCAAATGTATGGAGTGTATTCTGAACATTGGTACAAAATATGGAAAAACAGGACTCAACGTGCTCAGCTGACTGGGTTTCCGCATGGTTACCGGCTGGTGCATCTGACATAATCTCGGCGATAAGACCATCACTGAAAGGAAGGGTCCTGATCAGACCTATACGTCTTTTGAGATAAAGGACCATTGTGTTTGTCTTCAGACCTATCTCCAAGAGAAGCCCGTTGTCAGGTATTCCCTCTTGCCTTAACAACCATAAGACCATGGGCACACCCCTGATATCCAGGATGTCCGGATCAATTCCATAGCCCTGGAGGCGGGTGAGATATTCGGAGATATATCTCCGCCTTACCGAGGCAGCAAGGATTTCACTTTGATCCGACTGATCAATGATGGTGAAATCAACCACTAGATCCTCAATTGGAAAAGGAGCCATTGTCTCAAGTTCAAAGGCTATGGTCTGTCTGATCTTTTTCGTGTCGGTAAAAGGCATCTGGAGATTCCGATACGATACCTGTTCCCCAGGGATCGTGCTGATATACCTATCAGCCTTGAGATCTGCCTGTTCGCTCAGGGTCTTGAGCGCTTCATCCAGACCCCCTGCCTCTTCGATCCTAACCCTGTCGCACCCTGTCACATAGAAGCCTCTCAGTCCTTCTTCTACTTGCACAGCTGTAACTGAATCACTATCTATGTCAAGTGCGAGAGTCTTTCCTGGCATAGCTCTACTCTACCTTCCAAGACAAAACCTGGAGTGTTCCCTCTTTCCTTTCCACCACACCCTTAGTCCGCTTACTCATGGTTCCCTTGAGACCTTCTGATGTAATCTCAAAGTAGCTGCTTGAGACCGTTAGCAGACTATCTGGGATGCTCACATCCCCCATCCCCGGAACCCTCTTGTACCATGTGAAATCAGACAGATCATTGTCTTCGTCCTCACAGTACGCAACCATATCCTCGGCCAAACCTTGGTCTATCCCATCCGAAAGGGCCCTCAATACCAAAAGAGCTGCCGTGTTGATATTGATCTTGCCGTTCCCGTAAGTGCTCAGATAGAGCGAGATCCCAGGTCTTTCTTCTGTGCCGTAAAAGAGCTCCGTGGTGATGCCTCTGACAAGAAGCAACTCCTCCAGGAATTCAAAGGGCCCATTTTTGCAAGGGTAAGGCTTTTCCAATGCCCTATAATAGGAATCTTCTGCACCAAACCTGGTCGTCTCATCGTCTGGGTCGATCCAATCTTTTATGGCATCCACGATATTTTCCACCTCTTCGGGATCAAGATCAAATTCCGGGGAATCCAAGAATCGCATAAGGAGGCTTTTCTGGGTATCATTGTAATTACCGTTCTGGTCTACCAGTTGATTGATCTGAATTCTTCCCGAAAGGTCTGCAATCTCAACGAGAAACCGTCCTTCGTCAAACAAGGAGGCAGAATTCTCAGAAAAGATCCTTGCGTGTGCCCAGGTCTCACGCAGGGTATCTACATTTCCCGAAGAGACGTCTTCATAGAGAACCGCAAGTGCTCCATTAAATCCTGACCTGGCAATACAACCGAGTTTGATGCCATCACGGAGATTTGCAGCCGCGTACAGGTTAGACCGCATTGATGTATTGAACTGGAGCGTCAGCGCAACAATGAGGCTTACGATTAGAATCGTCAGGATCAAGGCCATGCCCCTATTGTCCCTCAGAAACTCTACCATGAATATCCCTGCTCTATTGGAAATGCGACACTTGTCATGAATCTAAGTGGCGCCTCAGGATCCAAGTCGTTAACAAACTCCAGTGAAATGGAAACCATTTTCGGAAATTTGTCTTTAAACGCATCTGATGCAGAATCCCAGCTCTCGCGAACCTCGCCATTTTCATCACGATAGGTGAAATTCACCGACACCAATCTCTCACAAAGCGTCAACCCGCCGGCCTCTTCCTCAACGGGAAAGGCTTCCTCAAACATCGGCCTGTCGCTCCGATAAAGAACAAAATCGTCTCTCTCGTCATTTTCTTTGACATAGTAACCAATCTCTACTGTTCCAGGATCTTGCTCCTGCCCGCTTAAATTAATGTGTGCCCTGGAAGTGAATCGAAGGGTATCGGCACATCTGCCTTTGATCTCCACGTCCTCAGCCACAAATCGAGATGGGCTGCGACGACTCTCTTCTGATCTTCCTGTTTCAGGATTTTTCGGAATATAAACGGACTCTAAGTCCTCAAGCATCCTTTCTAAGGCAATCCTTGCCATTCGGTAGATTTCGGTCTGAGATTCAGTCTCATCTACAACTCGAAAGGTTCCAGTGTAGGAGGTATAGATCGTTGTGAGAACCACGGCAAAAATGAATGTGGCAATCAGGATCTCTATCAGGGTAAAACCAGAGTGGAAGTGCCTAGAGTTATAATTGCCCGCCCGCCTCGCAAGCGAGAGCGTTGCGGGCGGGCCTAAAGTGCCTAAAGTCGTAAAATGACCGCTTTGTTCTATCGGTTGAATTGGTACAATCTGTCCAATTCGTTCATGACTTTCTTTAATTTTAGGCATTTTAGCTCACTTTAACTCTTGGTTTTGGGCACAAACCGGTACAGCCTGAGTCCGTATTCATACTGGCCATGCTCGCCATAGGAAAGGCTCAAATTGATTTGTTTGAGATGGTCCGAGACCTCTTCTGCTCCAGCAAATGCAATATCACTCACGGTGAGTTCCCAGCGATAGTCTGGAAAATCCTCTCCAAAATCACCAGAACCGGAAACCAGATCCCTGGGGTTCAACGTCTCAATCTCAGCCATCTTACTCTGGGCCAGGAGGGCGGCCGCTGTGCTAAATTTGGCTTCATTGGCGAGCGACAGGCTTTGAGATTGTGACCCAAACACTGCCACCAAGGCAATGGCAATAATGGCGATGGCAATCATCACTTCAAGTAGGGTGAAACCGGAACTCATTTTGGAGTACTGCCGCGTCCCGCCCCGTTCCGGGATTCTTTCGGAAGGATCTCTTCGGGACAGCATTGGAGTATTGGAGTATTGCTCTTGCCTTGTATTATCCCATTTCTCC
>JABXJY010000360.1 GCA_013375385.1 Desulfobacterales bacterium | reverse complement strand
GAGTTGATCGAGTTGCTCTTGTGTCAGCAGAACTGGCTTGGTGGGGGGATTAGGACCGATGACGTCTGTTGCATTACCCGCTCTCAGATCCACAAATTGACTGGGGTCATAGTCACTGGTAACCTGGCCATAGCCCTCAAAACAGACCACCATGGTAGCTATGGTACTGTCAACTTTTGTGACCCACACCAGAAACAGGGACCCTCTTACACCCAAAACTGCCGTGGGTGTCCTGACCTTAAAATCCCTTTCCTTGAATTTCAGCAGATCCCTGGCAAAGATCCGGAGCTTGCCCAGGGCTATCCCGAAAAATGCAGACCTTTTTTTCTTCTCGGGGACAAACTCAAATTGGTCTAAAGTGATATCCGTCCTCTCCCCCAGGGTCAGGATACTGCCATCGATGAGCTCAATCCTCAGTCTTGAATCAGCCCCTGTCCTCACCCTGTCGCGGAGATGAACCGGCCTCCCTAAGGTTACGGTAATGGGACTCGGAACAGCCTCCCTCACTATCTGGGCCGTGCCTGTGAGCCCGGTAATCTTTCCGATGGCCTTAGCTCCATGAGCAGACAGGGGCAGCATCATGCCTATAAAGATAATACCGACGATGAAATATTTTGATCTAATCATCTGTCATGTCCTCTCGTGAACACCAAACGTGTCCGTGTCCGTCTCACGTGTCCGTGTAATAGAAATTATTTCAATGACTTCGCTAAACCGGTTAGCATTTGGCTTATTCGCTCATAATTTGATCTCAAATCATTGTAGGTATTTTCATCAATATACTCTAGGTCTTTTGTCAACAAGAGCTGATATTTCATTTCTCCTGCTGACCCTTTTGCAAAACCAACAAATTGACGGTATTCTTTTGTGTTTAGACGATGACTTCCTTCTGATAAATTCATTGGCACTGAATAGGCCGCTCTACGCATTTGTGATATAAGACCAAATCTTTCTTCTACGGGAAAAGCCTTAGTTAACTTGTATATTCTCAAAGTCATCTCGTGAGATAGCTTGAAGACATCTAATTCTTCGATCGATTTCATTTTTCCTCCTCCTTCCCGGACACGGGTAACGGACACGTGTCTCGATCTAAAACACACCCGTAAGCATAAGGCTGTATACATTCTTTTTGAACTTAAAGGGGTCTTTTTCGCCATCTGACACATTGGATTTGTTGTTGGTGTAGCTGTATGAAAACATGAGTTGGAGCATCTCAGTAAGGGGCCTGGTGAAAGAGATTGCACCGATATATTTTCTGTCACGACGTTCCCCATTGGGTGAGAAAGCTGGATTTCTTTTGAAATATGTTCTTTCAAAGGCGACTGAGATATCACCCCACACACCCCAGCGGACGGGGGATGAAAGGCCTAAAAGGACCTGGTGATATCTATAAGAGAATTTCTCATCGGAGGCATCTTCGTAACCATATCTGTATCCTGCCCGTGGATGGTATTCGGTATTGGGGATTTTATAGGACTGGACAATCCCTCCAGAGTAATAGGAGGCATCGGATGTGACCTCATCCAAATAGTCCTTGTCCTGATAACTGAGGGTGATTTCGGTCTTTAGATTGTGAGGCTCTACAATCGTAAAGGTAGGCATTATGGTGTGCATCTTAAGCTTCTTGGATCTGTCCCCGAAGGTGAAAAAGAGGCCTTGATCCTGGCCATCTTTTTTGCCCCCTGTATAATAGTAACTAAAATCATAATTGACTCTGAGATAGAAAGGATGATCGCTATAGTTAAGATAGAGATAGGGGATGTGCCCTAAGACATTGTTTTGGACCAGCTCCTTATATCCAATACAGTAAAGAGAATATCCGGCACCTACCTCAAGATCCTTCCGGTTAATGAATTTGTAGCCGCCCCTGAAGAGAAAGCTCTGAAATTGATCATCCTCATTCAGGGCTTCGCCTGTTGCAGAGACCACAGTGGCTTGCTCTAAGGGCTTGAGAAGCACATTGTCATCATAGGCCCAGGTGAGAGAGGCAGAAAGATGCAATGGTCTCCGTGCCCTCTTTG
>JABXJY010000359.1 GCA_013375385.1 Desulfobacterales bacterium | reverse complement strand
ACCTCCTGGTTCTCCTTCTATACATAGTTTTAAAAAGAGGCACATCAAAATCTATAGGCATCGATTTTTCACCTCACTTTAAGAGAGAAGTTTGATAGCTTTACTTTTTACTATAAAAGCTTTTGGCAGTTAACCTTTTAGACATAGGTCCTTAAGGATCTTTTGAATAATCTCTACACCCTTCATCATGTCTGCTACTAATATCTTTTCTTCCTTTGTATGTTCCGATTGAACACCCATCCCTATGACTACGGTCTGGATACCTTTTTCGTTATAATGAGCAGCGTCTGTCCCACCACATATAACCTTTACCTTTGGATGCAATCCTACACTGCCGATAGCTTTTTTCGCAATTGTAACAGCTTCTGCATCTTCTGAAATACGGTAACATCTTATGAGGAGTTCCATTGTGACATCTGCCTTCGCTCCGACAGAATTTGCCGCAGCAACAAATATCTCCTTTATCAAGTTACTGTGCCCAAGACACTTTTCGTGTGTTTGACTACGGCATTCAACTTTGACTTCTGTTTTTTCTGGCACAGCGTTGAGAACCTCACCTCCCTTGATAACGCCCACGTTTACCGTTGTCTCATCATCGATCCAACCTTCTTTTAACATTGATATGGCATGCGACGCGGCTTTGATCGACGATATGCCCTTCTCTGGCTCCATCCCTGCATGAGCAGCCTTGCCGGTAATATCCACTTTGATACTCATGTAGGACGGACCGCCAACTATAATATCCTCTAGCTTGTCGGTATCAACAACAAACCCTTTTTTTGCATTGAGCGCTGATGCGTTTATATTCTTAGAACCTTTGAGACCTGTCTCCTCCTCTCTTGAAACCACAATCTCGATTGGAGGGTGACTCGGGGCTGTTCTAATTGCCTCAAAGAGCTCCACTATCCCCGCCTTGTCATCTGCTCCCAAAATTGTTTCTTTCTTAGAACGTATTATTCCATTTTCAATAACAGGTTCAATGCCTTTGCCCGGCTTAACCGTGTCTGCATGGACTCCAAATAAGACGGGCTCAAGTGAGTCTGATTTCTTAGGAGGCACTTTTGCTATCAAGTTTCCAAAATCATCCACCACACAATTAGCTTGCAGTACTTCTGTAAACAGATCTTTGAGGTAATGAACAAAGTCCTTCTCATTGCCAGACTCGCTACTGATTTGAACCATTTTGCAGAAATTGTTTGTCATTTCCTGTCTCATGATCTTCTCCCCGGATTTAGTTTTTCACTTCAAAAGAACATAAGCCATCCTAAGTCTGCACCAAGTAGAGGCTCTGCTAATGCCCGCAGGCTTTTGCCAGTTCTACTAGATCAGGATGAACAACTTCCCCTTCCTTAGTTAGAAGCTCATCACCACATGTTACCGAACATGCTAGACATACACCGTCTATGTGAGAAGCTGCAACTCGAGGTTCACCGCCAGAATACATGGGCCCCTGATAGCCAAAGCCCCATTCCGTACTTCCCCAAACCCTTTCATCTTCCGTAGTGGTAAGCCCGAGTTTTGCATTTGGATTGAAGCCATAGCAAACATGTGCTGCCGTATACATATTGGGATCGTTCAATTTTTGAAACCACTTTCTTACGATCTCTGCTTCTTTTCCACCACGGATGTACTTGATTCGTCCTTTTTCGACCTCATAGGTAACCGGCTCTGTAACCACCCCAATGCCTGCTTCGCCACCGCCTGAAACAGCACCGTCAAAGACTAGTGTTCCATTGATAGATTCTTCTTTGGGTGCCCAGCCAATCTGTCCTGTTAGAAAATGTCCTCCCGGTTTGTCGGCAATGTGTTCGTTAGCAAACGGGCGGCTGGGATCATTTTCAAATTCTATGTTTGTTTTCGCCGGACTGACGATCTTCATGTTTTTTGCCCGTCTGGTTATCTCAACAACCTTCTCCTGAAAAGCTATTTGAGCTTCAATATCCACCTCTCCTATGCAACGGATTATCTGATCGGCTGACAGGCCTCCAAGCATAAGATTCCGGGTGCGACCGTTCGTTACTGCCCGTT
>JABXJY010000358.1 GCA_013375385.1 Desulfobacterales bacterium | reverse complement strand
CCGGGCCCCCTTTCCCCTCCGTGCTACCACTGGACAAACATGGGCATGATTAACACTAAGGGTGATGTGCCGTGGCGGAAGAGCACCGGTTCTTGCACACCCCTCACGCCCATGGACACCAATCCTTCCCTGCCCTTAAGGTAATTTAGGAGATAGTCCACGTTTAAGGCTGTCTTTCCCGCGTCACCCTCGGTTTGCACCGTGACTTCTGCCTCGACATTGCCCTTCTTTTCACTCTTGGCGGACACAGTCATAGCGGTCTCAGTCCAAGTGAAGCGGACGATTCCTGAACCATCCTTGGCTGTATCCCTGACACGACGCACTGCCCTCTCAAGGTCGGGAGCAAAGAGCCGTATCTTGATTGGTGTGTCCTCGGGGATGAGCTGTCTGAGGTTTGGCGCTGTACCTTCGATGAGTTTGATTATCATAGTAACCCGACCGAAACGAGCTACCAGCTTGTGTTGGTCATCCAACGCAAGCGAAATCTGCCTCTTAGCCAACACTTGGTTGACTAGGGCGTCTTCCAGAGGCACAGTATGAGGAACCTTATCCCAGAGGTCGCCGAGAATTCGGACGGCTCGGGAGGGGATAATCACCTGTTCTTCCGTGGGGAAAGATATGGGTTGGGTCTTATAGGCTAACTGGAAACCGTCTGCCCCTGCCGCAATGAGGCTCTCGCCGAGCGAAAGGTTTACACCGTTGAGCACGGGTTTCGTCGAATCTGTGCTGCAGTAGTCAACAACTGACTTCAGTGCTGCCAACAAGCTGTCTCCGTCAACATCTCCCTCTACCTTGACCTTCACCTCGGGTACCGCAGGGTATTCTTTCGGGTCTACGGCATCGTACGAGGCCTTACCACCTTCCCAGGACAGCTCAAGACTCTCATTCGATTGATCAATGGAGAGCAGCTCATTCCCTGGCACATATTTCAGGAGCTCTAAGGCTGAGTGGTGGGGAATAAGGCACTCTCCTTCCGCCTCCGGGAGCTCAAGGATGAGTGTCATATCAAGGTCGTTAGCCACTGCCCCGCCATCCTTGAGGAGGATGTTATTGAGCACGGTGAGGGTAGGTTTCTTTGGGACAACCGGCTGGAGGAGCTTTAGGGTCTCCCTTAGCCTGTCTACTCGCAACTGCATTTTTCCACTCCTTTCTTTTAGCGTTCCCACCCACTCACATAATTCAACCCCTCTTTCTTTCTTAGAACATAGCCGGCTGGACCTGTTGTCGAGAGGAGCGCTGGGTTGCCACTGTTGTTGGTGGAGACTGTGTCAGTGGAGTCTCACACTTCGGGTAGCGTGGGTTCGCATCCCAGCTTCTCTGAGACTCCTCCACCAGCCCGGGGATGCTTTCCAGGACTGCCAGCAGGTCACCCTCGACCCTGGAAAAGATTGGGTCGCAGTCAGGCTTCTGGACACCTATTGATGCCGTCTGCCCTTTGAGGTTGATGACAATCTTGGTCTCCGCGCTCATGCTTCACCTCCTTTCCTCACCTTTCGTCTTTTTGTTCCGATTATTCCTTGCACTACCTCAGGCGTGGCCAGAGCAGGCTGAAGTGTTCCCGCCTCAAGGTCCAAGTAGAGTTGCATCCAGAGGCAGGTTCCCTCAATGAGCCTGTGGACCACCTCGACCACCATGGCAGCAATCGCTTGGTTTATCGTTATACCCTGCTCGGCAATTTGCACACAGTCTTGTTGGGGCGGTGCCTGCGCCAGCAGCTCCGGTCTCTGGATAGTAGGCAGGGGAAGGGCAAGGCATAGCTCCCTCTGCTGATCAAAGAGGCCACTCTCTCTGTTGCCGATGAGGACCTGCCCATAGCTTTCCCCGTTTCCAGCATCTACCCACCACGAGACGAACTTGGTATCGAAGGGACTCGCAGCGGAGCGCATTATGTAGAAGAGTTGGTGCCCCACCGCTTTCTCGATGTCACTTCTTGCTGGACCATTGTCCACACAGCTGATAAGAAGCCCAGGCAACCTCACCTCAGCTAAAGCAATGGGAAGTGTGCTGTAGGCTACTGGTCGGTTAAAC
>JABXJY010000097.1 GCA_013375385.1 Desulfobacterales bacterium | reverse complement strand
CCGCCGTAGCGCTTGGTGAGGTTGTGGGTCTCGACAATGGCCATGCTACCTCCTTCCCAGGGATACAAAGAGGCCAAAGAGGCCAACGATGACCAGGATGATGATCCCGATGCCGATCCAGCCCCAGGCTGCCGAGGCCTTGACCGTTACCCTGAACTCGAGGTCATCTGAGCTCTTCTCCCCCCGGATGTTTAACCCGACGGCATAGTCCCCCACGAGTGCCTCCTGGGCCGGGAGCACACTGACCTCAATCTGCTTGAGGCTGCCGGGCTCTAAGGAGTCGATTTTCTCCGGGCTGAACTCCACCTTCCAGTTCTCTGGCTTGACCGATAAGAACTCGATGGTGTGGATGGGTGCTGAGCCGGTGTTCTTGACATAGATGGAGATGTTTCCGGTCCTCCCCTTCTGGGTTTCAAGGGACAGCAGCCCGGTGGCAGTTCCCGCCTCGAGCTTATAGGTGCCGGTTACAATGACCTTGAGGGCTGCCTCTGCCCGTGAGTCCCCTGCACTGATCACCACGGGGATCACGTAGTCTCCTGCCTTTGAGAAGCGATCGGGGGTTACCTCGACATTGAGGCTCTTGCTCTCACCGTCTTTGAGCCTGAGGGAGGAGATGTACTTGTCCTCATAGGGGGGCTTGAAGTTGATCTGCCAGTCCTTGGGTCCCCTGGCGGTGAGGTTGAAGGTGTCTTCCTTGTCGGTTTTGTTTCTCAGATCGAGGGAGAACTCAAACTTTGCATCGCTCGGCCCCCGGAGGACCGGGTAGGAGGTGGTGAGCTCGATCTCACCCTTCTCCTTTGCCTCCTCCTTGAGGGTAATCTTCAGGGTGTGGGATACCGTGAGTTTGCCGTCTTCTGTCCTGGCATCCACCTTGAATTCATAGGCACCTGGCTTTGTTTCCTTCTGGGGCTCGGCAGAGAACTGAACGCTCTTGTTCTCACCCCCGGGGACGTGCACCGAGGTGATGGAGAAGCTGTAGGTCTTGATCCTGGTCTTCCAGCCGGGGGGGGCTGAGGAGATGGTGAAGTAGACATTCTCATCTTGTTTTCCCCTGTTTTTGACAATGAGGTCCACGGTGACACTGTCTCCCGTGCCGCTGGTAACCTCCGGGTATTCAAAGGCAACTGAGATGCCGCGCTGTGGCCTCCTGTCTTCCTTTCCCTCCTCCTCTTTGGCCAGGCCCAGGGACACAGAAGATGTCCCCAGGCACAGGATCAGGATAAAACACAGGGCAGCGAGGGCCCCCCTCATCACTCCATTCGTTCTCATTTCCTTCCTCCTCCATGGTTGGTCGGTTTTCATAAGTTACTGGCTATTTCAAGAATGCCGCATAGTTGATCATCTCTATCCTCTATTGGCCCTGAAAGTGGGTGATTCGTCATTCAAGGTCTGAATATTTAATACTAAACATCTCCGATGTCAACATAATATAGAAAAAAAAACAATTTGGATTTAATTGACTAAGAAAGGATGTTTTGATAAGAACTGAGGTTAGTCAATAAAATCTCTAACCTAAAAGAGGAGGGTGGTTATGAAAAAGAGTCTTTTCTTGTCAATTTTAGTGCTTTTTCTCACCGGTTTTATTGCCTATCCAAGCAGTTTTGCCCTGGCCGCCGAACCTATCGTCTTTGGGGTTCCTACCGCCCTGGGTTCTATCGAGGGAAGAGACGGGTGGATGGCCATCCAGATGGCGGTTGAGGAGATAAATGCCAAGGGAGGAGTGCTGGTAGGTGGGGAAAGGCGTCCGCTCAAGGCCTACTCCATAGATACGAGAGAACATGAACCAGGCATCCCAGTCCACGATGCCCTGACAGCAGTCGAGAAGCTCATCTTGGAGAAAAAACCCAATGCTATCGTATTGGGTGCTTTCCGTTCAGAGATACTGATGGCCTCAATGGACCTTATTGCCAAATATAGACTCCCTTACCTTTGCTCAATAGCCATGACCCCGGCCTACCAGAAGAAGATCGTGCAGGAATATGACAAGTACAAATATTGTTTTCGGAATTGCCTGAATGCAATCTACCTTGTCAAATATCTACAGGGGGTAATGGGGTTTCTGGCGAAAGAGTTCGGTTTCAATAAGGCGTACGTCATAGTACAGGATACCCTGTGGGCTCAGGCAACTGGTAAGGGTTTGAAAAAATGGTACGAGAAAAATAACTGGGAAGTCGCGGGCTTCGATGCCTATCCCTTAGGTGCGAGCGACTTTTCTTCCTCTCTCATCAAGGTGAGGGCCAAAAAGTCACAGGTGATCGTGCCCATATTCGATATGCCCCAGAGCGGTATTCTGCTAAAACAGGCCCGTGCCTTGAAAATTCCGGCCCTCCTTTGCGGCTTTATCAGTCCCGTTGCCCCGGGCGACGCCTGGGAGGTCTTTGAGGGAGAGGTAGAGGGAATGGTAAATTTCCTTTTCGAGATCGGCCCAATTCCCGTCAAGGCAGTGCCAAGGTCCGTAGAGTTTAATCAAAATTTCGGTAAGAGATGGGGCGAAAAGCCAAGGGTCCAGCTCTCCGGGCATGGTCCAGGGCCCAGCTATGATTCGGTCTATATTATGGCCGATGCCATCACCCGTGCCGGAACCCTTGAGCCAGATGCAATTGTCAGTGCCCTTGAAAAGACGGACATGAAAGGGGTTGTCGGAAGGATAAGGTTCGCCAAGGATCATCAGGTAGTCTACGGTTTTGATCCAGAAGAGACGGCCTTGGGCTGTGCCTTCCAGTGGAGCAAACCCGGCATTAGAGTGCCAGTCTTCCCGGAGTTAGTAGCAGAGGCTAAGATTCAACTTCCTCCCTATATGAAATAAAAGGAAGGCTATACTTTTTACTGGGAGCGATCTTCCGTGCACAGATCGCTCCTTTCATAAGGCTAAGAGATGATAAGCAGCATACTCGTGTATGGCCTGGTAAATAGTGTGATTTTGGCACTTATCGCGATAGGCTTCAGCCTCACCTTTGGTATCAGTGGGGTGGCCAACTTTGCCTATGGCGGTTTTTATCTCCTCAGTGGTTACCTTACCTGGATACTGCTCAAGTATCTAGGGTTGCCCTTTATCGTGGCCGTTTTCATTACCATAGGTGCAGTGGGGTTACTGGGTTTCCTCATATACTGGGTAATCCTTCTGAGGGTCCGAGGTATAGTGCTATCCGAGGTGATTGCCACCTTTGCCCTGGGAGTTGGCATGCTTGAGTTCTTCCGCTGGAAGGGGTTTGTCACCTACGAATTCACCCTCCCTTATTTCAAGAAGGGCATGCTACTCATAGCCGACGTGCCTGTTGACTATCAGCGTCTGTTCATCATTGCCATTGGACTGGCTTTGGTTCTCTTCTTATACATCTTTACACACCACACGAGGATTGGCTGGTCATTCAGGGGGATAGCCCAGAACGAGCGCACTGCGATTTCTCTGGGAATAGAGTCAGATTGGACGGCTGCGCTCAGCCTGGCCTTTGGCTCGGCTATGGCTGCCGTAGCTGCCATATCGATTCTTCCTCTGGGAATCATTTCAATAAATATGGGTTATGACGTGTTACTGATAGCGGTGGCGGTAGGGATTGTAGGAGGTCTGGAGAGTGTTCCGGGGATCTTAGTTGCGAGCCTCATCCTTGGATACGCCCAGATCATCACCAGCATGTACATTTCGGCAGAGTGGATGATGGTAGTGTATTTGGCAGCAATAGTCCTAGTTCTCACCATAAAGCCATCGGGCCTGTTCGGCAAGTTCAAGGAGCTGGAGGAGAGGGTCTAAGATGACGGTTCGCTATCGAAAAGAGAGACTGGACCGTGGTATCAAGGCTCGATGCGAGGACATGTTTGCCCTCTCATCCTACAGGGAGATACTGTATCTGCTTTTGCCGAGGGTTCTGCCGGTCATTGCGTTGCTCTGCTTCCCGCTTCTGAAAGGAGTAGTAGGGTTGTACTGGGAGAAGGTTTTGGTTATTACCTGTGCCATTGCCTTACTCTCCTTGAGTTGGGATCTGATGGCCTCAGTAGGGTTGGTGTCTTTAGGGCAAGCGCTTTTCTTTGGTGCAGGGGCCTACCTAACAGGGTTTCTGAATAAAAGCCTTGGCTGGCCATATTTCTTGACCATACCCTTTGGCACTGTTGGCGGGGCACTTTTCTGCACCTTCCTGCTCCTGCCCGTGCTGAGGTTACGAGGGGTCTATTTTGCAATAGTCACACTTACGCTGCCGTTGCTGTTCACCCGATTTATCGAGGCGAGCAAGATTCTTGGTGGCAACGCGGGAATAAGCAGCCTCTCTCCCCTGCCTCACCTGTGGTTTGAGCTCTATGTACCCGTTCTGGCCTTATTAATATGCCTCTTCAGCTTTCGCAGGTTAATCAATGAGGATTATGGCCTGGTGCTGCAAGGGATCAGGGATAATGACCTGGCAGTCATGAGCGGAGCGATTAATATCTACAAATTCAAGGCTCAAGCAGTGTTCATTGCCGGTATGGCAGGGGCATTTGCAGGGGCCTTTATGACGCATTACTACCAGTTCGTAGGCATGCCCGCATTTGCCCTGGATTATTCCATCCTGCCTCTAACCTGCGCTGTTCTTGGTGGGGTTGGCACCTTTGCAGGTCCAACGGTAGGTGCCTTTATCCTGGTCCCTCTCTCTGAAGCGCTCCGAGCCTTTGGGACATTGAGAGTGGTCTTCTACTCTGCAATCCTCATTATCTGCGTAGTTGGGCTGCCCGAGGGAATCTTTCACTACATACAAAGGAAATATCACCAGTTCGAAAGGATGGTGGAAGTTGGATAAAACTGAGGATCAAACCATATTGAAAGTCGAGGATATAGGAAAAAGCTTCGGGGGCCTGCTAGCAGTAGACAAGGTGAGTTTTCATGTGCAAAAGGGGGAGCTTCTGGGGGTTATAGGCCCCAATGGCTCCGGAAAGACTACTCTGGTCAATTTGGTTACGGGCTTTGTGAGACCAGATTCTGGAAGAGTGATCTTCCAGGGATTGGATATTACAGGCAAAATGCCTTACCGGATAGCTGAGCTGGGGATGGCCCGGACTTTTCAAATGGTGAAGCCCTTCTACCACCTTCCTGCCTTCAAGAACATCATAATCCCACTGTATTCTCCCCGGGTTAAGAAATTGAGGGGAGGAAAATACGGTGAAAGGGATGCTGTAGCCATTGATCTTCTGGAGGAGGTGGGTTTCGAGCGTGATTCCTTTGTGCCCTACAAGGTGGCCTCAAGCCTCCCACATGGTTATCTCAAGCGTCTTGAGCTGGCACGCTGCCTGGCACTTCGGTCAGATTTGCTCATCCTCGATGAGCTCTTTTCGGGAATGTCCATGTCGGAGGTTGCCAGCACCCTTCCCATCATCGAAAGGCTTAATGGAGAGGGTCTCAGCATAATTATGGTGGAACATAGGCTAAAGGAACTGTTCCGGGTTGCCAGTCGGGTAATCGCACTGAACTTCGGGCGTAAGATTGCCGAAGGCTCTCCTCACGAGGTGATGGAGAGCGAGGCAGTTAAAGCAGCCTATCTTGGGAGCGAAGCCGAGGGCTAAGATGTTAGAGGCAAGAGACCTCATGGTGTTTTTCGAGAATGCCTTGGCCATCAACGATCTCAGCGTGGAGGTCCATAGAGAGGAGATCGTGGGCGTCCTCGGTTCGAACAGCGCTGGCAAGACTACCTTGATGAACACTATATCTGGTCTGATCATTGACATAAAGAAGAAAGAATACCGCAGAGGCGGTGAAAGGATAACCGTGCTCGGTGAGCTCAAGTTTGAGGGCGAGGATATAACCAACGCCAAACCCAGTGAGAGGGTTAAAAAAGGGATTGTTCTCAGTCGTGAAAGACATCCCATTTTCCCTGACAGCAGCGTAGGTGAAAACCTCAAGATAGCCACATGCATACGGAGGGATCTGAAAATAACCGAAAGGTTTGAATTCGTTTATTCCATCTTTCCTCAACTGAAAGAGATAAGCAAAAGGAAGGCCGGGTTCTGTAGCGGAGGAGAGCAGCAGATGCTTTCCATCGGCATGGCCTTGATGCCCAGGCCTCGCCTGCTCCTCATGGACGAACCATTGCTTGGGCTATCTCCGGCCCTCCAGCAACACCTGGTTAGAGCGATAAGACAGATTAGAGGGGAACAGGTCACCATCTTGGTGGCTGAACAGTTTGCCAGGCCCCTCCTGCCTTTCATCGATCGCGGATATGTTATAGAAAATGGCACACTCGTTCTCATGGGTACCGGACAGGAGTTGATGGAAAACCCGGAGGTCAAGGCAGCTTACTTCGGTGTTTAGGGACAAGATTGATGGAAGTACCGAGAGTATCAATCTATGAACAGTTTGAGACGGTATGTCAGGATTTTTCAGAAATGCCAGCCCTGATTTACCTCGGTGAGAAGTACACCTATTCCCAGTTGCGTGAGTCGGCTGAGAGGTTGGCTGCCAGTTTGCATGATCTGGGTGTAGCAAGAGGTGACAAGGCGATCATCTATCTTTCCAATTCCCCTCAGTGGGTGATGGCCTGGCTTGCTTTACTGCGAATTGGTGCTGCGGCCATACCCATATCACCCATCTACACGAACATCGACCTCCAATATATGGCCAATGACAGCGGGGCCGAGACAATCTTTTGCCTGGACACCAACTTTGGGTATGTAGCCCAGGTCCTTCCGGAAACCGGCTTGAAAAGGGTGATTACAACCAAAATGGCCGAACTCCTGCCCTGGTGGAAGAGGCTTATAGGTTTAGGTTTCAATAAGATCCCAAAAGGAACGTTTGCCTCGGGGGAAAATATCTTTAGCTTCAAGAAGCTGCTTGAAAACGGCCGTATTTCTTCCTTGCCCCCTTTCAAAGCGGAAGCTGAAGAGATGTTTGAGATGCTTTACACCGGCGGCACCACAGGGCTGCCTAAGGGAGTACCCTTTTCGAACATTGGATTTCTGGAAAGTGTGGCCGAGCAAAGGGCAATGAGTGAATCCTATATACCAAAGGGTGAGGACATAGTGATCCAGGGAGGTCCACTCTTCCACATCCTTGGTCAGGCAGTGGGCTTAGGGGCACTGCTGTCCGGAGATTCCCTGATATTACTACCGAGGGTGAATTTAGATGGTCTGTTTGACCATATTGAAAGATATAAGGTGCTCACATTCTTTGGTGTTCCCGCGTTGTATCGCATGATTCTTGAGCATGATAGGGTAGATTACTACAGCATGTCCTCTCTCGAGTATTGCTTTTGTGGGGGCGATGTCTTGCCCATAGAGGTGGCCGAGAGATGGCTCAAGAAGTTTGGGAGGCCCATATATCAAGGATATGGGGCAACAGAGACCTGTGGACGGGTGTCCTTAACAGCCATGGGTGAGGATGCTCCAGCGGGAAGCGCAGGCAAAATTGCGCCTCTCCAGCGGGTGAAGTTCGTGGATCCCGATACCCTGAAGTCTGTTCCCTCTGGCGAGCCGGGGGAATTACTAGTCTCCTCAGAGCATATGGTTAGGGCCTACTGGAACAAGCCGGAAGAGACTGCCGAGTGTTTTGTCAACGTGGATGGCGAACTGTGGTACAGAACGCGTGACATAGTGCGCATAGGTGACGATGGATGGCTTTTCTACGAGGATAGATCCGTGGACACGATCAAGCACAAGGGCTATCGGGTGGCCGCTTCAGAGATAGAGGCAGCGCTCCAGGAACACCACGCAGTAATAGCCTCTTGCATTGTGGGCGTTCCGGACGAAAAGGTCGGTGAAAGGATCAAGGCCTTTGTTGTCCTCAAGAAAGACATCAAGGGGGTTAGTTCCTACGATCTCATAAGATGGTGCCGGGAGAGGCTCGCCCCCTACAAGGTGCCCCAGTACATAGAATTTCGGGACATGTTGCCCAAGTCCAAAGTTGGTAAACTTCTGAGGCGAGAATTAAGGGCAGAGGAGCGGAAGAAACTGGAGACCTAATCCGGGACCTCCATGTCACGACCTCGTTAAATGGTGCAGGGAAAGACTTGTTTCATACAAGGTTCCTCAATACATAGAATTCAGGGATATGCTTCCTAAATCAAAAGTGGGTAAGCTTTTGAGAAGGGAGATGAGAAGCGAGGAGAGGAGGAGGACAGAGGTATAAGATCAGTTATATTGTGAAATTGATTACATGTTACATTCTAATAGGCAATATTTCTTCTCAAAAATCTTCTGCAGAGATCTTGATCCTATCTGAGAGGTAACAGAGGAATGGAACATGGGCTTGATGTTTTGACTCCCGTACTCTATTGAGACTATAGACTATGGTAAGAATACTTGACTCCGAGTATGCTGGCAGGTGCCACAACATCTTGACCCACTGAGTCCGCCTGATTTGATGAACTCACAGGGTTCACACTTCTTTCCCAGGTAAAACCGGCTGCGTATCTCCAACTCTTCTTGCCCGCTTTGATATCAGCAGACCAGATTTTTTTGGGTTTCGGGATTTTGTAGCCGAAATCAGTGATGATTTGCTTTTCAAATACAGCAGGAATGCGCATCAGGCGAAACTGTCTATTTCAGTTACATATACGTAACATATCGTGGTTGTTCTATTGATATCAATATGTTACATGGTATCATCTTGCATGAGAGTTTTCTCGCTGTCTAGCCTTTTATTGTTCTTTTAGGCTTTCATAGCGACCACCTCCCTTGGAGGAGCAGAGCATCAGGTCTCTGGCAAAGGAAATCCAACAAGGATAGAAGATCGTTCGAGGCAACACAAAGGCCTCACGAAGAAGGAAGCCGCTGGCTCGATCAACTGCGAAAGGAGGGACTCAATTCTATAGCCAATACCGAAAGAAGGAGCTTGACATGAGGTAGCCTCATAGTAGAAACATCCAGTTCGGGATTTTAAAATTAGCCCCTTATCGAAATGTCTCCCTCGTTCTAACCCGAGGAACCTAAGCTTCAGATGCTCTGTGAGCCATCTCTTTCTGTGCCATCAAATCCATTATATGAATTTATTTTACTTGCAAAAGGTACCGTAGGGTGGTACCTTTTGCAAGCGTTTGAACTTAATGTAAAATAGCCTAACATATTAAATTAAATAAATTTTTTGACTAGTGAGTTACAAATGAGACGTATGTCGCTTTCTGATTTTGTGGATGGTCTTCAAGCCAGAGGGCGTTACACCTTTACAAGGGATGAGGCAAAAAAAGTACTTGGTGGTTCCGACT
>JABXJY010000096.1 GCA_013375385.1 Desulfobacterales bacterium | reverse complement strand
TTTCTTCTTCTGAACTACCATCTAAGTGCTTTAATGGAGCACAACCATGAAAAATAAGACCGAATTGCAGAATAAGGATAATTAAACAGGCCCTAAGCATTTTCTCCTCCAGTTTAAGACATGTTGTGCTATTTACTATCTAACGGTTAGCGTTTAATCTTACCTGCCAATAGGACAAATCGTCAAGAAATTTCTATACTCCATAGGCCACGAGCTGAAACAAAGCGGCTCTCGATTGGGATCAGCTGCAATAAGGGGTAGATGCGGAAAGGGTTTCATCTTCTATTGATAGCGTCAGCCGCTGCGGGGATAAGGGTGCGGTCTTTTGCCTTGACAAAGAGAGGGGCATCGGATAAAAGTTCACCAATATGTCATTGCGCAAAAAGAAAGAAGAGACCCATATGGAACCTGATTCAAAACAGGTGAGAAGGAGTTCAAAGGATGGATGGATATTTTTCTTATCTGGGTTCATTGGGGCCCTTATTGTTGGGTGGATAGTCTTTCCTGCCCTACTTTACTCCAAGAAAAACCAGCCGCTAAACTTCAGTCATGCCAGTCATGGTCCGGAATCAAGTGCAGGATTGGAATGCAAGGAATGCCATTCCTTTCACGAAGATGGGAGCTTTTCCGGAGTCCCTGGAATTGCAAAGTGCATGGAGTGTCATGAAGACCCGGAATCCCCCCTCGGGGAGGACCCTGAAGAGGTAAAGCTTCTTACCGACTACATCAAGCCGGGAAAGGAAATCCCCTGGCTGATCTACTCACGCCAACCAGATTGCGTATATTTCCCCCACATTGCCCATGTAACGATGGCTCAAACTGAATGCAGGGTCTGTCACGGCGATTTTGCTGCAAGGAAGACCCCACCCGTCTACAAGGTTAACAGGCTTACCGGGTATAGTATCGATATCTGGGGGAGAAATATTGCTGGATACAAGAAAAACACGTGGGACAGGATGAAGATGGATGATTGTGCCCAGTGCCATAGGCAAAAAGGCAAGGAAAATAACAACGCCTGTTTTGTATGCCATAAATAAGGGGGATCTGCTAAAAATTTGAAGGAGGGGCATGGGTATCTTTGTTTGCTTATGCTCTTACATATAGCTCGGCTTAGTTGTCGTTTCAAAATGGTTTATATAGACGGAGCATATGACTCTAAGGTCAAGTAGCTATAAACCATTTTGAAACGGCATGGCAAAGGACGCTTTTTAAAGAGCATAACAAAAAAAGATGCCCATGCCCCAAAGAACCAAGAGATCAAAATATTCACCCCGTTAAATTTCCCAAAGGGAACCCTATTTAACAGGGCAGGCAAGATTTTGAGCAATTAGGATAAGGGTATAGAACATGCAATTTAGCAGGAGGGATTTTATCAAGTTCGCCGTGGGAGGATTAGGGGGAACCCTCCTGTCTCCCCTTCCCTGGAAGCTTATGGATGATATAGCCATATGGACCCAGAACTGGTCATGGGTCCCGGTGCCGGCCAGAGGAAAGTTCTCTACGATAAAATCCGTGTGCACGCTCTGCCCCGGTGCCTGCGGTATCGAGGTCAGGAAGGTTGGGAGCAGGGCGGTAAAGATAGAAGGAAGGAGTGACTATCCAGTAAATCAAGGAGGAATATGCCCGCTGGGTATGGCAGGTCTGCAAATTCTCTACAATGAGGGTATCAGGTGGAAGGCACCCATGAAAAGGGTTGGGCCAAGGGGGTCCAAGAGGTGGAGAGAGATAGCCTGGGATGAGGCTCTCGATGAGTTGGCCACCAGGATAAAGGGATTGAGGGACACAGGAAATCCAGAGAAACTGGCTGCCATCGATGGAAACCAGCCCCGCTCGACCATGGCCCTTCTCGTTAGAAGACTGCTCGATGCTGTTGGAAGCCCTAACTACCTGGTTATGCCACGAGGAGAAGACACCCATGCTATGGCTACATTCCTCATGCAGGGCGGCAGAGGCCCCGCAGCGTTTGATCTGGAAAATACCGACTTCATCGTGAGTTTTGGCTGCGGCCTTTTTGATGGATGGGGAGCCCCTGGAAGGATGCTGAGTGCCTGGGGGGAGTGGGCCAGAAATAAAGATAGAAAGTATCTTATACAGATTGATCCACGGGCCTCAAACACCGCATCAAAGGCGGATCAATGGCTTGCCCCATTTCCGGGGACAGAGGCAGCCCTGGCACTGGGAGTTGCTCACGTCATTATCAAGGAGAAGCTCTATGATAGAGAATTCATCCAGAATCACGCCTTTGGTTTCACTGACTGGCGTGATGCACAGGGGATTGAACACAAGGGGTTTTCGAGAACTGTTCTGGAAAAGTACTCTCCGGAGATTGTAGAGCGTATAACAGGCATAGGCAGGGGTGTAATTACTGATGTTGCCAGAAAGTTTGCATCAGCAAGGGCCCCTATCGCCCTCGCTGGAAGAGGGAAGGGCCTTTTACCTGGCAGTGTGTATGAGTCTATGGCTATACATGCCCTCAATGCACTGGCAGGAAGGGTAAATAGAAAAGGAGGGGTTCTCATACCAGATGATCTTCCTCTGGCCTCATGGTCAGATGTGCAACATGATCCAGTGGCCATGGATGGCCTTACAAGAGAAAGGGTGGATCGCGCTGGAACTCAACGGTATCCATTTACCGGTAGCCTCATACAAAAGTTTACAGAGGCGATTAATAGCGGTCATGACTCCCCTGCTGATACCCTTCTCCTGTGTTCCGCAAACCCTGTCCATACCATTCCAGACGGCCGGAGTTTTGCCAGGGCAATGGCCAAGATACCCTTTATCGTGAGCCTCTCTCCGTTTATGGATGAAACCTCCATGATGGCAGACCTGATCCTTCCTGATCATACCCATCTCGAGAAGATGGTTGATATAGTATGGCCAACCGGGATCCAGTACCCCCTCTATGCCCTTTCTCAGCCGGTGGTACAACCAGTGTACAGGACAAAACACAGTGGGGATGTGATCATCTCCCTGGCAAAAGGGATAGGCGGAGCAGTTGCCGGCTCCTTTCAGTGGACACATTTTGAAGAAGCCTTACAGGAGAGGGTCAGGGGGCTCTATGATTCAGGGAAGGGGCGGATTACCTATGATGCATCTGAGCCGGTCCGGAAAGGCCTGGCCACAAAAGGTAGCGTGAGCTCACCATATTCATCGTTCAAGACAATGTGGGAGGATATCAGGGAACATGGATGCTGGTATATCCCTTCCCACTCCTTTGGTGACTGGTCAGATGTTTTTCAGACGCCCAGCAAGAAGTTTGAGTTCTTCTCCACCAAGATCGAAGTGGCCCTCAAGGCCTATTCAAAAGGAAAATCCTTTAATGATGCCATCTTGCAGTTGGGCATAGGCTCCAAGGGGGATGAGGTGTATATGCCCCACTATGAGGAGATAAAACCAGGTGCCAAGGAGAGAGAATATCCCTTGCTCCTTTACCCCATTGAATTGATAAACCTGGCAAGTGGCTGGATAGGAAATCCACCATTCTTGAATAAAACACTCTTTGATCATCAGCTACGAGAAGATGATCTCTTTGTGGAAGTTAATCCAAAGACAGCATCGAGGTTCGGTCTAAAGGAAGGCTCAAAGGCGATGGTGATCTCCCCTAAGGGCGAGTTAAGGGTAAGGGTTCATCTCTTTGATGGGGCGATGCCTGATGTTATCTTTATCCCGGTTGGTCTTGGGCATACAGCCTATGATAGATACCTGAAGGGAAAGGGTGTCAATCCTCATGAGATCATTGACCAGGCTGAGGATCCCCTAAGTGGGCAACCGGTCTGGTGGAATACCAGGGTTAAGGTGAGAAGGATATGAGTGACACTTCAGAAAAGCCCTCATATCCCCGCGGATCACCAGATGGGGGCCGTGAGATCGCTTATGGGCACAAGGGCCTTTGAGGTAGAGGATAGGCAATGAAAAAGGAAGACAGGACCCAGGGCACGAGATACGGGATGGTTATTGACTTGGATACCTGTACCGGGTGTGGTGTATGCAGTGTTGCCTGTGCCTCTGAAAACAATGTCTCGGTACTGTATGATGAATCGGATAAGACCAGAAATATAACCTGGATGCAGCTTTACATGGTGACGAATGGAAAGGGCTTTCCGGAAACCGAGGTTGTCTGTATCCCCAGGCCATGTATGCAATGCGATAATCCCCCCTGCGTACCTGTTTGCCCGTCAACGGCAACCAGAAAAGACCCCAACACGAGAATAGTAAGCCAGATCTATACAAGGTGTATAGGCTGTAGATACTGTATGGCTGCATGCCCCTACCAAGCAAGGAGTTTCAACTGGTTTGATCCCTCTTTTCCTGAGGGTATGGATAGATACCTCTCTCCGGAGGTTTCTCCCAGGATGAGGGGTGTGGTAGAGAAGTGTAGCTTCTGCCACCACAGGCTCATGAGGGCCAGGGCAAAGGCATACGCAGACGGCAGAAGAGATTTGAAAGAGGATGAATATATTCCTGCCTGTGTCGAGGCCTGCCCTACAAAGGCCATAACCTTTGGTGACCTCAATAACCCAAAGCATAGGGTTTCCGAGCTTGTTAAGGGCCCGGATGCCTTCAGGCTTCTGGAGAGACTTGGTACCGAACCCAAGGCATACTACAAGAGTACCAAGGGCTGGGTAAGGCGCATGGCAGATAACTATCTGTCAGGGGAATTTAAAGGAAGGGGTTAAGAGAGCTGGAGGAAAAAACATGGATTTGGCCTTGATCCCCAATGGTGTTCAACGATGCTCGCTCAAGGTATTTGTGCCATGGATGCTTTTATGGCTGGTTATTCTGGCCGGGGGCTTGCTGTCAGCCTTTCTGTGTTTCTATAAGGGGCTAAACCAGACAAATATGAATCACCATTTTGCCTTTGGCCTGTGGATCGTATTTGATCTCTCCCTCATCGCCCTTGGTGCAGGTGCATTCTTCAGCGGATTCCTGACCCACATCATTGGCGAGGTTTTTATCTATCCTTACGTCGAGGATCTTAAGGCCATTATCAACGCAGCCGTTGTCATAGGGTTCATCTGTTATTCGGCTGCCATTGCAATGCTGGGAGTGGATATCGGACAGCCACTGCGGGGATGGTTTATTTTCTGGCATGCCAATGTCCATTCCATGTTGACTGAGGTCTCCTTTTGTATCACCGCCTATCTCGGTGTGCTGACTATTGAATATCTCCCGTTGATCCTTTCCAATAGAAAACTGAATGAGATACGGGAACTTAATATCTTTGGCAGCAATCTTCACCACGCGATGGCCCTCTTTGCTGCTGCGGGAACGTTTCTCTCCTTCTTTCATCAAGGCTCACTGGGAGGACTGTTCGGGGTACTGTTTGCTCGTCCTTTTGCCTTCAGAGAAGGTTTCTCTATTTGGCCATGGACCTTCTTCCTGTTTATTCTTTCCTCTATTGCGGCAGGCCCATCCTTTACCCTGCTCTGCGTATGGATTGCCCAGAAGGTGACAGGAAAAGAACTGGTTAAAAGGAGTGTCTTTACCTTGCTGGCCAAGATCTCAGGCTGGCTCCTTGCCACCTATGTTATTCTCAAGATTCTGGACACGATCAGCTGGGCCTATGGGGTTGTACCGCGGGCTGGGCTGTCCTTTATGGATTTCTATGAGGGTCCGTATGGGGTCTGGCTCATAGTTGCCGAGATCGGGATTTTTGGCATTATTCCGGCAATCATCCTCATAACCCCTCGGCTGAGGGAGAGAAATGACCTTCTTATCGTAGGCGCCCTGATGAATATTACCGGTATAGTGCTCAACAGGTTTGTCTTTACTATTCAGACCCTGGCGATACCGGTCATGCCATTTGGTAAGTTCATGAGTTATTTTCCAACATGGCAGGAGTGGGGCATTGCAATGGGTGCCGTTGGCTATGGAATCCTTGTATTCTCGCTGTCCTACAGATACCTCCCTCTGTTTCCACAGGAGGCTGAACTTAATCCGATCAGGGTTTTGGGTAAGGCTGTAACGGATTCCGGGATAGTGAAAAGGGGCTGACAATGTTTCCTTTTGTTTTTGAATGGGGTTGGGATGCAGGCCGTCTTATCTTCATGGGGCTTCTCTATCTTGTTCTTGGTGTCATCTCCCTCGGCCTGCTCTATGCATTTGTAAAAACATGGCTACAGCTTCGATCACCTCGCAGAAAATAGGTCACCCATTTACCCCATTACTTAATTAGCCACAGACCCACACAGACAGACGCAGACATTTTCCTCTGCCGAGAGCGGCAGAGGAAAAGGGTGTACCCTCCGGGCAATTACAGGACGAAGCGTTTTACTTCAGCTTTTGGATGCGTAAAATTCACCAAGAGCCCTATTTTATATCCCGTGGCCTTGAGGTAGTTCAATAGCTGGGCCTCATGGATTTTCTGTAAGGAATCAACAGCTTTGATTTCCACAATGACCTGGTTCTCGACAACGATATCTGCGTAATACTCCCCGACCTCTACACCCTTATATTTAACCTTAATCGGGACTTGACTCTCGGCCTTGATCCCCCTGCGAATTAGCTCGACCAGCAAGGCATTCTCAAACACTTTTTCCAGAAACCCGGCCCCAAGTTCACGATTTACCTCAAAAATCGCGCCATTGATCAGGTAAGTTAGTTCGTTGGTATCCATTTCCTTGTATCGCGAAGCGATGACGGGTTTTAGCCGAGCACGTCGCTCGGCTAAATCGTCCGTGTGGGTCTGTGGCTGATCTATATCACCGTATCATGGCGGCAGTTCTTGTCATCCCTCTCCGGGTAATCCAGATTATAGTGAAGACCTCTGCTTTCTTTCCTCGAGGTTGCCGAGGCGATGATTAGCTCGGCAGCGGTTGCCACATTTCTCAGTTCCAGCAGATCACTTGTTATTATAAAATCCCAGTAGTATTTCTTGATCTCCTGTTGGATGACCTCTATCCTCCTTTTGGCCCTGATCAGCCTCTTATCTGTCCTGACTATACCTACATAGTTCCACATGAGTCTTCTCACCTCATCCCAGTTATGGGAGACAACAACAGATTCATCGCTGTCAGTGGCTGAACCCGGGTCCCACAGAGGAACCGGTGGGAATTTATAATCACCTTTATCAGAGATCATCCTGGCGCTGTCTTCAAAGGCGGATTTTGCAAACACCAGGGCCTCAAGGAGAGAATTGCTGGCTAACCTGTTTGCCCCATGCAACCCGGTACAGGCTACCTCGCCTATTGCATAGAGGTTGCCGATAGTGGTCCGGCCATACTCATCTGTCAGAAGTCCACCACACATATAATGGGCAGCCGGCACAACCGGAATTGGCTCCCGAGTCATGTCTATGTTTAGCTCTAAACACCTCGCGTAGATATTTGGAAATCGGTTTATTATGAAATCCTTAGGCCGGTGACTTATATCCAGGTAAACGCATTCATCGCCACTCTTCTTTAATTCAGCGTCAATTGATCGTGCCACAATATCTCGGAGAGCCAGATCCTCTGAGGGGTGGTAGCGTTCCATAAAATGATCCCCCCTCTTATCAAGCAATCGCCCCCCTTCACCCCTGACAGCCTCACTAATCAGGAAATTCTTTGCCATGGGATGGTAGAGGCATGTGGGATGGAATTGCACAAATTCCATGTTTGCCACCCTTGCCCCGGCCCTGTAACTAATAGCCACACCATCACCAGTGGCAATGTCAGGGTTGCTGGTATAGAGATACACCTTCCCTGCGCCTCCGGTTGCAAGCACGGTTATCCTGGCAAGGAAGGTCTTTACCTCGCCTGTAGTTATATCCAAGACATAGGCCCCCCAGCACGTCTCCTCAGTTTCGTTCGTTGAGATCCCCCTCCTTATAAATTTTGAGGTAGTAATCAGGTCTATGGCCATATGGTTGTCACAGATCCTGATTCTGTTGTTCTTCTCCACATTCTGGATAAGGCATCCCTCCACCTCTTGCCCGGTAAGATCTTTCGTGTGGACGATTCTCCTTCTGGAATGGCCACCTTCCTGGCTGAGATCTAATCTCTCGGTCCCTGTTGTATCATGTGAGAAGTTGACCCCAAGAGAGATAAGCTCCCTGATCCTATCAGGCCCATTTGTTACAACCATGCGAACAATTTCTTCATTACAGAGGCCAGCACCGGAGGTTATGGTATCTGCTATGTGAAGATCGAATGAGTCTTGTGGATCCAGCACCGAGGCGATACCCCCCTGGGCATAGTTGGAAGAGGCATCCATTGCCTCTTTTTTTGTCACTATGGTCACTGTCCCTACCCGGGCTGCCTTGAGGGCAAAGCTCAGTCCGGCAATGCCGCTTCCAATGACGAGATAATCTGACGTTATTTCCATGTGGCCCTTCCCTAATGAATATTTCGTTTAAACCGCAGACACACACAGACCAATGGTTCCGCCTTCAGCGGAACTATGGAGTGTCATGCCCTTTCCCGAAGGAACTCTCGTCCCACCGGGACGATGGCGGGCAGGCTTTTGATTTCAGCCTTCGGAGGCTTAATCATACGTCTGTGTCCGTCTGCGTGGGTCTGTGGCTAATCCCTGGTGGTAAATTTGCATAAAACCGGACCTTTTGCAAGTTATGATTGACCTTATACGTAGACATGGAGTAAATTACAGGGGTTATGAAGGTATCAGCGGTCATATTTGACTGTGATGGGGTCATGTTTGACTCCAGGCAGGCCAACATTACTTTCTACAATCATATCCTGTCCCATTTCGATCTCCCTCCCATGACAGCTGAGGATATCGAATTTGTCCACATGAATACCGCCGTGGAATCCTTAAATCATATCTTTCGACAGAGCCCTTACCTGGCCGAGGCCCAGGAATACCGGCTGCAGCTTGACTACACCCCCTTTATAAGAGATATGGTTATGGAGCCAGGACTGAAAGAGGTGCTCGATTTTCTGAAACCTCGATGTGGTCTTGCAGTGGCAACCAATCGAAGCAATACTATAGGAAGGGTTCTCGAACTAAACGGGCTCAGTCACTATTTTGACATCGTTGTCTCATCCCTGGATGTCACCAATCCCAAACCACACCCCGAGCCAATCTTCAAGATACTCGATTTTTTCGGAATTGAGCCGGATGAGTGTTTCTATGTAGGTGATTCTGAGGTTGATTTCGAGGTCTGCCAGGCGGCAGGGGTGCCCCTGATCGCTTACAAGAATAAGGCCCTAAGAGCACCTATCCATGTTGAAAGCCTCCCCGAGCTCAAAGATATTCTCAGGTTTCCAGGCCGCCCATTAGTTT
>JABXJY010000357.1 GCA_013375385.1 Desulfobacterales bacterium | reverse complement strand
AGACACCTCCATGCCCATGCGTCTCACCTAGGGTTACTATTTTGCCTCGAGCAAAGGCCAGGATTATTTTTCAAAGAACTAAAATGTTACATATATTCTTATCTTCTAAATGCAAAAAGCAACCTGATCCGAGCACCTTATAAATAGTCAAAACATTGACTTGACCTGAAGGCATATTTACCTTACTATACTATTCATAACAGCAGACGTCCGGATTTACTAAAGGAAAAATGAAATGATACATCTCCTTAAAGGCCCCTTCGAAAAGGCCTCAATGCCTTTCGTGGACTTTCTGATCAGACATCGCTTCTCAGCTTATCACCTGACCCTGATTGCCTTTCTCGGCACAGTTCTGGCATCTGTTTTTATATGTTATGAAAAGTGGAAAATAGGTTCCTCTCTTTTTTTGGTTTTCTCACTTTTTGATGCCCTTGATGGATCATTGGCCAGAAAGAACAATAGTGCCAGGCCCATCGGTGCCTTCTTAGACTCAGTAGTGGACAGGTTCTCTGACAGTGCTATATTATTTGCCATCATCTTTTATGCCTTCAATGCTGGAAACAGGAATGTTTTTCTCCTTGGCCTCTTGGCCCTCATAGCCTCCCTGATTATAAGCTATATCAAAGCAAAAGCAGAAAACTTTCTGGAATTCGGCTCCATAGGCCTTTTGCAAAGACCAGAGAGAGTCCTCATCATATTTCTCATGTTGTTCTTCCCTCAATACCTCCTCGTTGGTTTGTGGATACTCGTTATTGGAGGCTATTATACCATCGGTCAAAGATTTTACTCTGCCTACCAGGAATTTAATCGCCAATCTCTTTCTTAAACCTTATCTCTCCGCCTCCAAAATCCTTTATTTTGCCGGGTTAACGTATAAAGATGGCTGCAGCAAAACTGACCGCTGATCTGGTAGAATCCTCTCTCAATATCTCATACCCCAAGAGGTGTCCCTGGCTCGGAGGAAGGATTTCCAAAAGACAGGCAAGGGCGGAAAATCCGCAAACATTGTATCTATCTTCTACTGCTGCTGACTCTGACCAGAGACCATCAGCACTCCTAGCACAAAGAAAATGCAAAAGTCCTCTATCGTGCCTCTCAGACTCACCAATGATGAAGGAAGCAGGCATATCATGACCAAATTTGGGCCCAACATGAGAAAGATCGACCCCGGCTATCAAGATTGTGCCCTCACCTGCTGCCGCATCTGCCAAAATCCCTAAGAAATCACCTCCTATGGATTGATACTTCTCCCTGGTATAATCAGGCACACACCTCATAAGGGAACCGCATAGGATAGGCACTATGGTAAAGGAACTCTCCCTCAGGACATGCTGCAGGAAAATAAGTTGAAATTCGATAGAGTGTTCATCTCGGTGGGCAAAATCATCTTTTGAAACTATGGTATCCCCGGCTTTCATCAGTTCCCTGACAGTCTTTTGATCGGTTTCTACCCTACCCAAGGGTGTTTCAAATGTCTTTTCTGTTAATGAAAACATCTCATCTGCCATAGAGTGGCCAACACCTAAGACAATTACCCTCTCTGGACTGACTCCTTTTATTGCCTGATATGCATTCGAATAGACCCTCTTTCCCGCCTCCAAATCTATGTGAGGGGCAACAAGGGCTCTAATGTTACCATCTGGAAATGATGGAACTTGTTGGGTAGCCACAATGGCTTCCAATCTCTTCCTTAACTCTTCTTCCTGTTGGGGATAGGATAGGCCAGCATGAGAGCAATATCTTATCTTCTGGGCTGAGAAACTGGCAGTGATCTGCTTCCTCACCTCTCTATACCTTTGACTATCCAGAAGATAGGACGAGTCGAGTTTTGCCAGCAGGGCCCGAACCTCCTCAATTGATATCAACCTTCCTCCTTGCTGCCGGATCAAATCTAATTGAAGATCCCTTATCGATCGTGTTCCATCCAAGATGGCCATGACTTTGTATAGTTCAGCGCTAACGCCTTTGCCTTCCCCTAGCAGACCAAGTCTGTCACGGATCATAATTACCGTTGCCCCAGCAGTTTGTACCGGAAAAAAATCAAGATCATCT
>JABXJY010000356.1 GCA_013375385.1 Desulfobacterales bacterium | reverse complement strand
TATAAACGACAAGGGTGAAATCATCAGCCAGAAGAAATTGCCACGTAACGGGCAGATCCCTGGCCGTGGAATGGGCACAGTATGGCATCCGCGTTAATTCAATCAGCCCGGGGTATACCAAGACGAAGATGACATTGTCAACAATGACACACCTGTTCCCGGCGTGGGAATCCCTGACTCCCATGGGACGCCTGGGTGAACCCGAGGAGCTACGGGGGGCGGTAATATATCTGGCATCCGATGCTTCAAGCTATATGACGGGCCATGATCTGGTGTCGGATGGAGGCTACACCGCAAGGTAGTGTCTGGTCAATGCCCGTCTCGACCTAATCAGTTAATCACTCAGCTTTGTGGTAGACCATGCAGGTCTTGGACCTGCGACACCCTGATTAAAAGATACAGGCCGCTTATACCGCCTAGTACATCAGAGTGACATCTACTATCGTGCTGTTTCTTAAGTGTGGTTAGTTTCGTACCTAATAGTGCTTTTCAGTACTGTACTGTGCCAAACAGTTCGTTAGCAAAAGGTGGTCAACCGTTTCTATAATTGTGTTCGAATCATATCCGCAATCTAGCTTGTTGTGAAATGGGCTAATGCTGTTTTCGCCCTATTATGGTAATAGCACAAAAAGGATAGTCTTCCATTCCAGGAAGTGGTGGCATTAGCTTTACGTCGTCGAAGTAGCAATTCTTAAGTAATAATTCGTATTCCTTGTTCGTATATGCTTGGTAAGATTCAGAATATGCAGAGACATTCCCAGTATTGGCATCAACAATAAAGTAACGTTCTACCAATGCCTTACTATCTGAATCCCAGATTTTCTCACATAATTCAAGATAAGAATCATCTGAGAATAATCCTGAGCAGGTTGAATCCCATGTTCGCTGTATCGGTTGCAGAGGCTTGATACCATCAATAGTCGAAGCGGTTAGAAGCAATAGACCATCACTATCTAGGACAGCTTCTACATTTCTAAGGATTTTTCGTATGTCTTTCTTAGAAAATGTATTCATTTCGCCATGGAGCATCATGACAAGACCAAAGCTTTCAGAAAAAGAAACCTCACGAAAGTCGTTCTGGATGTACGTGCAACTTATAGCCTTGTTTTCAGCCTGATTTCTTGCATACTCGATTGAAGCTGGAGAGAAATCAACGCCGACGCAAGTGTGCCCCAATTGGGCAAGGCGGCTGGTATAAAGACCTGGTCCACAACCAAGATCCAAGATCCTAGTCGTTCGTCCCAAAAGTAACTTATTGTGAATGTACTCGACATGTTTGTCTATTTTCTCAGCACGCGGACTTGCCATGTCATGATCTTGTCGAAGATGCTCACGAAGCATCCTACGACTAAAACCAGGTTCATTCCAGGGGAGTTTATCACCCTCAGACCATGGCGCTGGTGACGGATTCCGTTCTATAAGTTGCTGTATATTCATAGTTAGATCTCCTTTTATTGTTGAATTTGTGTGTGCATGTTGAGAAACACATACCTACCTTTATCCATATCGCTATGGGTCAGTGAATTGATAGTTTCAAGACAGGCCTGCGCAATATAGGAGATCTAGCACATAGCGCAGTAATTTTACCAAGATGAATTGAAGCAGTCAATTCGACGATTTTAGATAACCAGAAGCACCTTAACAATTGGATATAATATCTAGTAAAGAAACCAAAGCAATAGATTCTGAACTACCGACGAGCAGCTAATATAATGTGGCTTCCACTATTTACCAGCCCGGGTCCTCATGGATACGTAATTAGCAGAGGGTGAGTTCGTTGAGGTGGGACAGCGCATCCTTGGCCTGCTACCAACGACAAGAATCGTCGTTCTTGCCCACTCGGAGGAAGACCGCCACCTATTGTCCGCCATAAGATTAGGAGCTATAGCGTGCTTATCCGGAGATATTATAGTCGACGGCCACTTACTCACTCATCTCCTTGGTATCCCCGCTTCTATGAAGGCGCGTGACAATGTTTCGTAGGAGAGCGTCGCCGCTGCGAAGGGGTCGTAACCTGGACGACGCTGAACCATGACGCTTACCTCAACGGTGAT
>JABXJY010000095.1 GCA_013375385.1 Desulfobacterales bacterium | reverse complement strand
CAGCTGGAATAATGTGGAAAAGGCGATCCAGAATCTGAAGGAAAGAGATCTGTTGTCTGCAAGAGGGCTCGGAGAGGTGCCTGCATCTATCCTGGCTGGATACATCAGGCCTGCCGGATACTATAATCTTAAGGCCAAGCGCCTGAAGAACCTTATCAAATTTATTGGGAATGAATACAACGGGGATATGGACAAACTTTTTTCTCCCGATACTGATACCGTTCGCAAAGGGCTTTTGTCTGTAAAGGGGATCGGATTGGAAACAGCGGATAGCATCATACTCTATGGAGCTGGAAGGCCGCTTTTTGTTGTTGACACATATACCCACAGGATTTTAGCAAGGCACGGCCTCATCCAAGAAGAGGCAGGATACAATGATGTGCAGCTGTTTCTTATGGATAATCTCCCTCATGAAGTGGAGCTTTTCAAAGAGTTTCACGCCTTGATCGTAAAGACAGGGAAGGATTTTTGCAGGCGAAGGCCTCTGTGTTCTAACTGTCCCCTTGAGAACCTGAATAGGGAACAGTATGGTTAAAACATACCTCAAGGCCCTGAGGCTCCCATTTCTGGCGGGTTCAATAATACCATTACTTACTGCCTCTGCCTTTGTGTTTCAAAGAGGATCATTTTCTCTTCTTCCTTTTGTCATGGCCCTGGTAGGCCTCGGGGCACTCCATCTGGGCTCAAATCTGCTAAACGACTACCATGATGCCTCAGGCAGTGACCCTATCAACAGGAGGCTTACACCATTCAGCGGCGGAAGCAGGGTGATTCAGGAAAATGAGATACACCCCAATACTGTCCTTGTTTTATCTATGCTATTCTTTTCCATTGGGGTTGCATGTGGAATCTGGTTTACCTTCTGGGGTAGGCCCTATGTCTTATTGATTGGTCTTTTCGGACTTTTGGCTGGTTGGACCTACTCGAGCCCACCGCTTAAACTCATGTCCCGCGGCCTGGGCGAGCCACTGATATTTTTCGCCTTTGGCCCCTTCATAACCCTGGGAACCTATTATGTTATTACTGGCAGCCTTTCCTGGTCTGCCTTCGTGCTGGGCGTTCCTAATGGCTTTCTTATAATGGCTGTAATCTGGATAAACGAGTTTCCAGATTATCGGGCAGACCGGGAGGCTAACAAAAGAAACCTGGTTGTTAGGCTCGGCCTCAACAGGGCTCGCTCTTTGTACTGCCTGATAATGGTTCTACCGTTTCTGGCCATTATCGCCCTTATCTATTCGATTGGTCTTCCTTTGCTTGTTATAATATCGGTGGGGGCCTTTCCCCTGGCTTGCAGGGCAATTCAAATATCGTGGAGGAGATATCGCACTTTTCAAGACCTCATCCCGGCCCAGGCCTTGACTATTCAAACACTGGTATCTGTGGGTTTACTCATCTCGGGGGCGCTCTTTGTGAGCAGAATTATTGGTGAGTAACATGTCAAAAAGGGGATTGATTCTTATATCGGCTCTATTGATCTTTGTCCTGCTCTCATTTGTGGCCCTCTACTTTGGGTATTTTCTGATTAGCCCTGCAGGATTTGACAAGAAAGAAGAGATCTTTATAGTGGAGAAAGGAAGTGGCCTCAGGACAGTTGCTGCCGAACTTGAGAGAAGAAGGCTTATCAAAGGCAAGAATCTGTTTATGCTCTGGGTTTTCCTGAAAGGAAGCACAGGGGATATAAAGGCAGGTGAATATAGCCTTAATCAGTCAATGCCCCCGGTCAGGATATTTCACATCCTTACTTCCGGGGCGGTCAGAACCTACCCTTTAACCATCCCCGAAGGTCTTACCGCCGAACAGATTGCCGACATACTGGCCAAGAAGAATCTGGTTAACAAAATGGAATTTATCTCTCTGGTTAGGGAAAAAACCCTTGCAGCCTCTTACCGTATTGATGGACCAAGCGTGGAGGGCTATCTCTTTCCTGACACCTATTTGATAAGCAAGGATATGGGTGCACGGGAGTTAATTGACCTTATGGTTAATCGCTTTTGGGATGTGCTTAATGACCTCATAAGGGGTCAGAAAACATCCATGCCTGTACTGGAGATAGTAACTCTGGCTTCCATAGTGGAAAAGGAGACCGGTCTGGCCGAGGAAAGGCCTGTTATTGCATCTGTTTTTCTTAACAGGCTTAAGAAGAGGATGAGGCTTGAAAGTGATCCAACTGTTATCTACGGCCTTAAGGGTTTTGATGGAAACCTGAAAAGAAAGGATCTCCATGTCCGCAGCCCTTATAATACCTATGTCAATTTTGGACTCCCCCCCGGACCCATAGCCAATCCTGGGAGAGACTCCCTCATGGCAGTAATAAGCCCGGCAAAAACAGATTATCTTTACTTTGTCTCAAGAAATGATGGGAGCCACCATTTCTCTGCCACCTTGAAGGAACATAACAGGGCTGTTGTAAGGTACCAAAAGAGGCGCCGTTCTATATCAGGTAGGAAAAAGTAGGAAAGGGACCCCACTGCTCCCAGCCAATTTTCGCTCAGAAACAACGGGTTTTCCTCGAAGTTCAGGAAACTCGACTGTTATATCTCTTGACATCAAAAAATGCCTTAAATATATTCCTTCTGTCTTGTATACCGTGCATATTAATGATTGTGACATAAGAAAAGGAGGCTAGAGAGATGGGTAAGCTATTGTTTGAATGGGATTATTCGTCATACCCGGGGGCAAGAAGGTATCCTCATCTGTTCAAGCCGATTGAATTGGGCAATCTCACTATTCCAAACCGGATAAAATATGCTGCCACTGAAGACAATCTGAACGGGAGAGATGGTTTTGTTACCGATGCAGGCGTAGCGTACCTGCGGGAAAGGGCCAAAGGTGTTGTAGGCGGTATATGTACTATGCAGGGTGTCTACATGGATGAAAAACGGCAAGGTCAGGGATATGTTGGTCAGGCCGCAGCCTGGCACGATAAATTCATACCTGGCCTAAAAAGGCTTGCCGATGCCATTCATGAACAAAGGGCGGTAGCCTGTTGCCAGCTGATGCACTGCGGCCGAGTGGGTGCGGTTGAGGTTGATTACTGCCAGGGGCCATCAGATGTACCCCAGCGGTTGAGGATTTTCAGGCCGGTCCGGGAGATGATCAAAGCTGACATCAAGCAGTGCATCAAGGAACACGTTGAGGCCACCGAAAGATTGCTTAAGGCGGGATTTGACATCGTTGAGATTTCAGGGATTGTGGGATATCTCCTTTCCAATTTCGTATCCGGCTATACCAATAGGCGGACAGATGAGTATGGTGGGGATATACGGGGAAGGATGAGATTTTTGGTAGAGCTCATCCAAGAGGTTAAGAAGGTATGTGGCGATGTGCCCCTAGGGATTCGACTTTGTGCCGAGGAACTGCTGGATGATGTAGGTGGAAACACGCCTGAAGAATCCATGATTAGCTATGAAATGGCTGAGGAAGCAGGAGTGGACTTCTTTAGCGTTACCGCAGGATGGCAGGAATCCATCGTGCCGGTAATCAGCAGAGACGTTCCTATGGGTTCGTGGATCCATCTCGCTAAGCGGGCAAAGGAGCATGTGAAGGTTCCAGTGCAGATGGCCTATAGACTGTTTAGACCGGATCTGCCAAACAAGGCAATTGGCGAGGGTCACCTGGATTTTTGGGAAATGTGCCGGTCAATGATCGCTGATCCCCTCATGCCCAAGAAGGTATTAGAGGGCAGGGAGGAAGATATAAGGCACTGCGTGGCATGTAATCTTTGCCTCGCCAGGCTCTTCAGGGATGCCCCCATGACATGCTACATCAACCCCGTGTGTGCGCATGAAACGGATCCCCAGTTTATCGACCCAAGACCTGCAGAAGAGGAAAAGAACATTATGATCGTAGGTGGCGGTCCAGCAGGTCTGGAGTGTGCTTATGTGGCTGCACGAAGGGGTCATGAGGTGCATGTGTATGAGAAGAGGGAAGAGCTGGGAGGCACCCTTATTGAGGCCTCGCAGGCTCCGTATGGAGATGAGGAACTCTTTAACTGTATCGAATATCAAAAGGCACAATGCGAGAAGGCAGGCGTGACCTTTCATTTGGGGACTGAGGTGACGGAAGAGTTGATCCAAGATGAGCTTCCGGATACGGTAGTTTTGGCCACAGGACCCGTTTATTCAAAGGGCAAGGGCGCAGGCTTTGACGGGGAAAACGTGGTGAATGTATTGGATGTTCTGAGTGGTAAGGCCACCGTTGGTGATAAGGTGGTAGTGTGGGGAAATAGAAAGCCGGGCATTGGAGTGGCCCTGTTCCTGGCCAAACAGGGGAAAAAGGTAACCATCGTTGGCAAGGATAGAAGCGCCGGATTTGACGTTAACCCATCCTTCAAATGGCGATACATGATCTATCTCAGGCAAAATGGGGTCACGGCCTATAATGACTGCGATATCGAGGAGATTAAGGGCGATGAGGTCATGGTAAGAACTTACGATGGATATCGATTTCCTGTAGAGTGTGATAGTGTTGTTGCAACCGAGAGAGAGGCAAACGACAGTTTGAAAGATGCTGTTCAAGCAGAGGGTATCGAGCTCTTTGTCATTGGAGATGCACTGGTACCCCGCAACTTATCCAGCGCAGTCCATGATGGCTACCGAATCGGTATTCGGGTCTAATGAGGAGGTCAAAAATGTCATTCAATGCGGAACAAGAAATAAATAGATTGTGGAGGGGTTTGCACGGTGCCCAGGATGAGATTGGCCGGACTTACTACAGATGGCGGCAGGCAGCCCTGGAAGCTGCTGGGCCTGATGCAAAGCCTCTGGATGTCAGCTTAAGGGCCGCTGAAATCATGGGTACCGAGATAGGCAAGGCTTTTCTTCCCCGCCTGAATTGGTTGAAAGGTGAAGAGGCCTGGTTAATGAATTTGGCCAAGAGCTATGCGGGTAACTGGATAAATCATGGGGCCATCGTAAAGCTGGAGAAGGGAGAAAATCCTTTTGAGGTCCTCATCAAATGGGAAAGGTGCCCGTGGCCGACCTTTGCCAAAGAGTATGGTGCCGAGATGGAAGAAGATGTGTTGTGTTGTGACAGGATTCTTCAGTCCATACTTAAGGATGTGAATGTATTCTTTGATGTCAACTACAAGATAGAAACCTTGAAGGCCATCCCGAGGGGAGACGGAGAGTGCCTAAGGAGATTGTATAAAGACTGAGAGACAGGAGTATATGATATGGCTGCACAAATAGATACAGAAAAATGTACCATGTGCGGAGGGACGATCCAACCTCTCTGCGTGGAGGCGTGTCCGGATACAGCCATAAGGGTGCAGGATAATAGGATTGTGGTCACGGAATTCTTATGCGAGGACTGCAATGAATGTGGCTGTGTCTGCCCAGATCATGCTATCTCGGTTCCCGTTGAATCGGTAACCTTTTAACGAATATGGAGAGGGAAACATGAAGGCAAATAAGATAGATCACATATGTATTGCAGTAAAAAATCTGGAGGAGGCCAGGAAGATCTGGGAACCGATTCTGGGGAAGCCGGAGCCAGATGATCCCTACGTTGATGAACTGGAAAAGATCAGGGTGGCACGATACTGGCTGGGTGAAGTGGGCTTCGAGTTGATGGAGTCAACCTCCCCTGATGGAGAGGTTGCCAGATTCATTGAAAGGCATGGCGAAGGCATTATGCTGATCAGTTTCAATGTGGATAACACGAGGGAGGCCATGGATGAGTTGAAAGGCAAGGGCTATCCCTTTATTGGGGGTGCAAGACCCTTCCGAGATTGTGAATTCGCCTTTATTCATCCCAAGGCAGTCAATGGCGTCCTCCTTGAGCTGATCGATTATAAATGGGATGAGCTGAAGAAATAGTTCACCTGGTTACTCGTTAACTGCAGGGGCTGAAATAACTGGAGGTGTAAAATGAACCGCATAAGAGTCATGGTAAACGGTATCCCCGGGAATATGGCATCGAATGTGGCAAGACATATCCTTGTTGACGACAGGTTTGACCTGATTTCACAATCACTTACTGGCCCTGAGATTACAGAGAGTGAACACAGCATCGGTTCTGTCACCATTCGTCTCATTCATCCTGACGTACGGGAGCAGGCCATAACTGAAATAGTGGAAAGGGAAGGTCCTTTTATCAGCGTAGACTATACACACCCTTCGGCTGTAAACGGTAATGCAGAGTTTTATTCAAGACACGACCTCCCCTTTGTGATGGGCACAACAGGCGGCGACAGGAAACAACTTGAAGATACCGTGTGCTCATCTTCTATCCCAGCGGTCATAGCACCGAACATGGCCGAACAGATCGTCGGGTTTCAGGCCATGATGGAGTGGACTGCAAATACATTTCCGGGCCTTTTTAAGGGGTATTCTCTTGAAATCAAGGAAAGCCACCAGAAAGGGAAAGCTGACACGAGCGGGACTGCCAAGGCCATGGTAGGGTACTTTAACAATCTGGGCGTTCCCTTCTCCGAAGAGGATATAAGAAAAGAACGCGATCCCGAGGTCCAGAAAACCGTTTGGGGTATTCCTGAAGAACACCTGGCTGGACACGGGTGGCATACCTACTCTCTTGTTTCAAATGACAGGACCGTCAGCTTTGAATTCAGCCACAACGTGAACGGCCGTGATGTCTATGCAAAGGGAACCCTTGATGCCATCACATACCTGCACAACAAGGTACAGGAAGGGGCAAAGGGAAGGGTCTACACGATGATTGACGTGTTGAAGGGAAGTTAAAGGAGAATCATCGTCTTCCAGGTGAAGATGTTCCTTCACCTCTCTCTTTGCTTCTCTATTTGATCCAACTTATCCATCAGGTTACCGCGCCTCAGATGCTCGCGGTAGTCATCTTCATGGTTTTCAAGGACATAGTTAAGATATTTGATTTTGTTCTCCACAGAGGTCATATAAAGATCCTCGTCGATGCCCCAACGCACCCTGAAATGGTCGCGCATGTACCTTTTAACGCCACCTAACTCATGCTCGAACCTCTCAATAGTCATTTCATGGAATCCGGGGGTCTCCTTGAGGAGGTCCAGCTCACTTTCGAAACCTGGAACATTTCCCTCCCTGAATTCATGATAGAGGAGAGGCAGTTTTTCGAGGTAGGTGCGGTCAGCCATCTGACCCAGCATATCAGCGGTGCCCACCATTTTTCCCAACATTTCAATTTGGGCAGACCCAAAATCTATCTCACCAATTTTCACATTAAGCCCTGTACATTCAAGAATCGCGCGGCAGGATTCAATATCTTCTCTGGAGTAGCCATTTTCAGAAAGATATCTCTCCATAAACAGAATGCTGCGGCTGATATGGGTAAGGGTAAATCTGGCACCGGTACCGACATCCTCATCCATGGTCTGGATATAGCCCGTATCATGCAACAGGGCACTGATCAGACCCAGGTCCACATCCTTCTCTGAAAAAACCTGCTCATTTACCATTGCCCCGTGTATGAGCCTTGCCATGGCCAGCAGGGCGTCTGTGGTATGCTTGAGGTCATGGTATGCTGTATTGCATTTCCGGTAACCAGGGTACTGGCCGTGGAAAAGGCTGACCACGTCCCTGAACGTACGATTCAGGGGCTCAAAATCAAAGTCAGGGATCATGATAGAAACGACAGTCTTCACCTCCTCCAGTACACTCTGAGGGTCTTCCATATTGACAAGGCAGGCTATTTGGGTCGCTTCCGGTTTCATAGGAGGGGATGTCGGTTCTAAAACAACTTAAAAACACATGCTGTAATATACATTTGCATCATAACCGTGTCCCAGGATTAGACGTAACAATAGCATACTATCATGTTACGTGAAAGGGCATTATGAATAAGAATATTTAGGGACAAGCCACATTAA
The DNA here is from genome assembly GCA_013375385.1 of Desulfobacterales bacterium. Taxonomy (GTDB): domain Bacteria; phylum Desulfobacterota; class DSM-4660; order Desulfatiglandales; family B25-G16; genus JABXJZ01. Next base: position 1,405 of record JABXJY010000095.1, on the reverse strand, counting down.
GATGATTTCGTGACCCTTAAGTTGCTTCGGAAGCATTTTTTCTCTTGACAGGAGGAATATAGGATGTCCCCCAACCCTATCTTCCTCTAATTCTATGGGCTCTCCGCAATGCGGACATTTCGCAAATAAAAGCCACCCCACTCTATCACCCCCTTTCACTGTAGAGTAGGGGGAGAACAGGCGGCTCACCTGCCGGGAAGGAGCGCAGCGGATTTGCCAGTCAGGTGCAGTGACAGGTTCGCCCTTTTATCCGCTTCTTAGATAGCTCTTTAGATCTCTGTAATAATTTTCATGGGGGCCTATCATAATCAGTTCTAGATTTTCACCTAGAAATCTGTAGGCCAGAAGATATTGAAGGGTCTGAATCTTGAATTTATGAACAAATATTCCACGAAGATCGCCTTTCTTCTCAGAACCAATAGAAGGATTATCTACAATCTTACGGATCTCTTCGTCTAACTTCTTTTTTTGGCGTTTCGTAAATTTTTTGACTTTCCGTTCAAAGGATCGAGATTGCAGTATTTTCATTGGAAATTATCCGAATCTATATTCTGAAGATTCACCCTCTTCCAGTTCTATAAGGCCGATCAAAATTTCTTTTATTAAGCTATAGGTTAAATCAGGGTTTTCTTCTGCGCATTTGCCAATTCGTGCCCAATGCTCTATCTGGCCAGTAACGGATCGCTTATCAATCTTACTGAATATTTTTGCTTCCCTGACCAGGTCTTCGGATACTCTAACTGCGGTAGTCATAATGGCAATCCTCCTTGAATACATTATTATACAATATAAAATAAAACGCTGCAATATGCAACAAATTATTTATTTTCGCGACTTATTTATTTTGAGGCGAACGCTGGAGCTGAGACGCGGGAAACGCGCCAGCGTTTTCCCGTCGATTCTCCAGCGACTTGTGTACGCCCGGCATGAGCGTGAACCTATGGGGTGCCTCGCCCGCCTCGGGCGGGAAGTCCCCTGTATGTGAACCCTGTGGGTGTAAGTATACACTGACACAAGTATTAGCCGAAGGCAAGGGCGGAACCGCGAGGGACCGTCTGAAGGAAGCCTGAGCGCAACGCTATGAGCCGACGAACAGAAACGGCATACAAGGCCACCTCGAAGGGTAAGGTAGCACCCTTCGACTCCGCTCAGGGTGCCCTGAGCCTGCCGAATGGGCACCACATACCGAAGCCCAGGGTTCGGGAGACCTGCCTGCCGGCAGGCAGGTAGGGTAAATGCCGCGGTTGTGTCCTTCGACAGGCTCAGGACATGGTGAGCTTGTCGAAGCATGTAGCAAAAGTTTACCCTGTTGAATTTCCCAGAGGGAACCCTATTCAACAGGGTGAACGTCCTTTTTATCCGCCTTTGGCGGAATCCGGGGAGATCTGTCCAACGGGGCAATGTG
>JABXJY010000094.1 GCA_013375385.1 Desulfobacterales bacterium | reverse complement strand
CCTTCTGGGCCTGCGCCGTGGTCGCCGCTATCGGACTGGGGCTGATATTATCTTTAAGGCAGGCGAGACCTGGGGCAATGAAAGCAGGTGAAAAGGCCTAGTTTTCTAGTTGACGGTGAGCGTTGATCCCTCGGCCGTCTTCGTCACGTCAATGTGGGTCGGGAGATTATCTTCGCCAAATTTAAAGATATTACTCCTACATACTTAAGAATGAAGCCCAGAAGAATACTTCCTCCCGATCCCCCGGAATTTTCTAAGTGAAATTGTCGCCGAATGTCTTTCAAAAAAGGCTCAAAATAGTATCTTTCATTTCAACACCATGTGACAAAACCTTCCACCCCCAAATCCCTAAAAACCACTACAGGTCTATTAAAAGACCACATCAATCCCCATCCAGCCCCTGTCACAGAATAACCTACCCCCCATATTTGCGCTGCCTGTTTAGAACCCTGGTTTTCGTAGTGAGAGGTGGGGTGTTTCTTTAATGGAGCAGTCTGTGAAAAAACGGGGGAGATATGAATAGAAAATAGTACAGTTTAGTGCTAATATTAGCGTTAGTTGCTGTCATGCTGTTTGGATTTATTTCAAGCCTTTTCATCTATCTCGATGCCTGTGCCCAAGGATTTAGACACGAGCTCACCGACCCTGATCAATGTTCCGTATATAGAGAGATTGCCAAAACAGAGGAAGAGTAAGCTATATCATGTCAAGGTTGTATCGATTATACATCGATGAGTCCGGTGATCATACCTACTTTGATGTTGACAAGTTGGAAAAAAGATATCTGGGACTCACTGGCTGTATTGTTGAAAAAGAGTACTACGGTGACTGTTTCAAACCTGAGTTGGAGACCCTTAAAAAGAACCATTTCTCCTATGACCCAGATGACCCGCCGATATTTCATCGAACAGACTTGATTAATTGTAGAGGGCCTTTCTGGCGCCTACGGGATAAAGAAAAACGTCAACCTTTCAACAAAGATCTTTTAAGATACTTCCGAGAAATGAACTTCACGCTAATAACAGTAGTTATCGATAAGAAGTCTCATATTGACCGATACGATAAAGCAGCTTTTCATCCTTATAATTATTGTCTTGCTGCAATGCTTGAGCGCTATTGTGGATTCCTAAATTTCTATAATGCTAAAGGAGATATGATGGCCGAAAGCCGGGGTAAGATAGAGAATGAGTTGCTAGCAAGCTCTTATCAGATGGTATATCGGAGGGGGACCCAGTGGCGGGGAGCGAGCTTCTTCAACAATGTGCTTACATCGGAGCAGATGAAAATCAAACCCAAGACTGCAAATGTAGCTGGGCTTCAAGTTGCAGACCTCTTGGCGTATCCAATGAAGCAAGAGATTTTGGTTGAAAAAGGCCTTTTACCGGATCGCAGTGAAGCCTTCAGCAAAACAATCTGCGAAGCAGTAAAAAGGAAGCACAATCAGCAGGTGTACCAAGGAAGAGTCAGTGGATATGGGAAGGTGTTTTTAGAATAAAAAAGCCCCCGCTTGGGGACTTTCTTACGCTGGCCCTGCACGGACCATCCTCCTCCGATCAACGGATTGATTACATTTTAGTGAAAACGTAAAGAAAGTCAAGTATTTTTTGTTAAAAAATTTCTTGCCCAGTGCTCATAGCTATCCACATTAGTTTTGTGCGAAAAAGAAGCTATCATTAGTTCTCACGAACCTCGAGTCTAATAAAGTTCAAATATGCCATTTTTCAGTTAGGCTCCCTACCTCAGTTACTTTAAAGGCTGCCCTTTCAGGGACCACATCTCCTGGTGCTTCAATTTACATACCATTTCAGTCGGGTTGTTAACTATGAAAATAAAAAAGGTTTCCGAAGAATCCCCGGAAACCCTTAACTGATCTTGGTGAGCCGTCAGGGAATCGAACCCCGAACCTACTGATTAAGAGTCAGTTGCTCTGCCAGTTGAGCTAACGGCCCCCCAGACATTGTTCTATACGCGCCCGGCAGGACTTGAACCTGCGACCTACGGGTTCGAAGCCCGGCGCTCTATCCAACTGAGCTACGGGCGCCTATAATCTTTTTGCTCAATTACTGATTATTTCCTAACGGTTCATTAACAGGTATATGTTTTTCTGTCAATATCAAATTTTTGAAATATACTTGACATTACCCTCAAATTGCTTTAATTAACTAAGCTCTACAGATAGTTTTCGGTCTTCAATAGGCACTCTTTCTAATTTTGAACCGAAGATAGACCTCGTAATTAAAGAGTAAGATTGTAATGAAATGAAAACCTTTGTTGCCAAAGAGCATGAGGTGGAAAAGAAGTGGTATCTGATAGATGCCAGGGATAAGATTCTGGGAAGGTTGGCGAGCGAGATAGCCATCCTCCTGAGGGGGAAACGTAAGCCTGTGTTTACACCTCATATGGATGCCGGTGATTATGTGGTGGTTGTCAATGCAGATAAGGTTCTCTTGACAGGAGATAAATTACAAAAAAAGATGTATTATCGCCACAGTGGATATGTGGGTGGGCTAAAAGAGATCCCGGCTAAAGAGATGCTTCAGAAGAAACCAGAAAACCTTATAAGGCTCGCTGTGAAGGGCATGCTCCCAAAAAATAGCCTCGGAAGAAGGCAATTAAGGAAACTGAAGATATATGCTAGCCCAGATCATCCTCATCAAGCCCAAAAACTTGAAAAACTGGAGATCTAAATGGCGGAAGAAAGATATTACGCTACAGGCAAAAGAAAGACTTCGATAGCAAGGGTCTGGATGCAATTAGGTGATGGAAATATCATTATTAACAGGAGACCCGTAGATGAGTATCTAAGTACTGAGACAGCCAGGATGATTGTTTCCCAACCCCTTGACCTGACAAATACCACGGGCAGGTACAATATTACCGTAAATGTTAAGGGAGGAGGATTTTCCGGTCAGGTTGGGGCCATTAAGCATGGCATAAGTCGAGCCCTTCTGAAGATAAGTCCTGAATTCAGGGAGCCCTTAAAAAAGGCAGGTTTGCTCACCAGGGACCCTCGAATAAAGGAACGCAAAAAGTATGGACTGCGATCTGCCAGAGCGAGATTTCAATATTCCAAGAGATAGTCAGGATATCCGGATAATTATCCTAGGGGGGAAGGCTGTGCCTTCCCTTTTTGTTTAGAATGTCAAGGAGTGCTGCCTTGATCACGGAATAAACTGTGGCAAACAGCAGAGAGGAAAAAAATATAAAATTAGTCATTAGCTATGACGGAACTGGCTATTTTGGATGGCAGCGCCAACCTGATAGGCCTACCATACAGGGGACTGTCGAGGAAAAAATAGGCATCATGGTAGGCAAATCTGTCTCCCTCATTGCCTCAGGGAGGACAGATGCCGGTGTTCATGCCCTCAATCAAGTGGCAAACTTCAGAGTTTCTACCGCCATAACCCCTCCTGTCTTTGTGAAAGGCCTCAATTCCCTTCTTCCCGACAGCATTATTATTAAAGAAGCAGGGTATGCCCCTCTTGATTTTCATGCCAGGTATAGCGCCAAAAGCAAGGTCTATGAATACAGGATTCATAACCAGAAACTGCTGTCCCCTTTTCTCAGGCACTATGCGTGGCACATATCCCGCTTGCTTGATTTGCAGGTCATGGAGGAGTGCCTGGAGATTATCAAGGGAACCCATGATTTCTCTTCTTTTTGTTCTGCTGGAGATGGCGAGATTGACCCAGTAAGAAACATGATTCAGGCAAGAGTTGAGATCCTGAAAGATAATCTCCTGAGCTTTAATTTTGAGGCAAACGGCTTCCTAAGGCATATGGTCAGAAATATCATGGGGGCAATTGTTAAGGTAGGCCTCGGGGAAATCAGTGTCGCTCGTTTCATAGAGATAGTAGAATCAAAGGACCGACAGCATCTTGGTGCCAAGGCTCCACCCGGGGGACTATATTTGAAGGATGTCAAGTATTGAGTAGTGCCCATGACAACTGGCTGCTGACAATTGACCAATGGTAGAGGATTTCCCTAAGTTAATTATTATAAGCGGGCCAACCTGTTCAGGAAAGAGTCTCCTGGCTGTTGAGTTAGCCTTAATGTTGGGTGGCGAGATAATTAACGCGGATTCCATGCAGGTCTACAGGGGCATGGATATAGGTACAGCAAAGCTTCGTGTATCTGAGAGGAAAGGAATTCCCCATCACCTTATAGATATTGTTGATCCTGATCAAGAATTCAATGCCGCATTATTTCGCCTTCATGCCCTTCCAATAATCAAGGATCTCAATGTAAAAAAGATACCTACTCTTGTGGTTGGCGGAACAGGGCTCTATGTCAAGGCCCTTTTGGGGGGGCTATTTGCGTGTCCGCCGTCTAAGCCAGAATTAAGACAGAGCTTGCGGGAAGAATGTGAAGAGAGAGGTCCCTCCTTTCTGTATCAAAGATTATCGAGGCTTGATAGGGGAGCGGCGAATAGCATACACCCGATGGATAAGGTCAGAATTATGAGGGCACTGGAGGTAATTCATCTTACCGGGTTCCCCTTTTCTGAGCTCACCAGGAAGCATGGTTTTTCTGATACGGGCTTTCTCGCGCTCAACCTCAGCCTGAACGTTGACAGGCAGGTTCTCTACACCAGGATTAACAGACGCACCATGTCGATGATCGACTCAGGCCTCATTAGCGAGATTGAAAGACTTCTCACGATGGGGTATAGTCCAGAGCTCAAGCCGATGCAGGCTATCGGTTACCGGCACATCGTAGGTTATCTCAAGGGTAGATGGAATCTCGATGAGGCAACCAGGCTCATTCAACGAGATACAAGGCGGTATGCAAAGAGACAGCTTACATGGCTCAGGGCTGATTCTGACATAGTCTGGGTGAATCCGGATGATAAGCCAGACATAATCAATACGGTAATGGCATTTATGCAAAGACTTGACCTTTGAGATGTTTTTATTTAGAGTGAAAAAGCGCTTTAAATTTTTGCAAAAGCGTAGGGTGACGGCTGTCCTAGATCGAGCTATCAACACGGGCTGCCACTATTGCAATAGGTGATCTAATCATCAGTAAGAGGGATACTCAAAGGAGGTTGAGGCTATGAAGCGTTTTGGCTATAGGTTCACTTCTTTTGTCTTTTTAGCCTTCTATTCTTCTATACTCATAACAGGTGGTTGTGCCCCTAAGGCGAGAGTGCCGATAAGCACCCTCGATACACCAGAACACCATGTTTCTAGCGGTATGAAACTGCTGGAGACTGGTAGGCTCTTGGATGCGGAAAGGGAATTTAGCCTGGCCAGAGAACTTGATCACAAATACTCTCCAGCTTACAGGGGGTTGGGTTTGTTCTTAGGGCATAAGGGGGATTTTATTTCTGCCTTCAAAACCATGTCCCAGGCAGAGAAGTTGGCTGAGAGCAAGGAAGAAAGGGCGCTGACTTATGTAGGAATTATGCGCTTGCATACCCGGCAAAAGGGTAGAGACTGGCTGGAGGATGTAGAGAGATACTTTGAACAGGCCAGAAAGACACTCACCTATTTGCCCGATCTGCCCGATCCCTATTTCTATATGGGCATAGCCTATAAGGAGGCCTATAGATTCAGCAATGCGGCAGAGGCATTCAGAAAGGTTTTGGAAATCAACAAGACTTTGGTAGACAAGGCTGAGCATCACCTGAAGCATGTTCAAAAGATTGAGAGGGCCATGCCGGAGACATTAATCGGGAAAAAGGTGGCCCTTCTGGAAAAGGTTACAAGGGTTGATGTTGCTGCCCTTTTCATTCAGGAACTTAAGCTGGATACAATCTATGGGAAGTACAGGCCAGATAAGTATGGCGCATCTTTGAAATCGCCGGAAGGGGGTTCTTCTCCTCAAGAGATACCAATTCCGGTGGATGTGCAGGGTCATCCACTAGAGACCGATGTTCAGGTAGTGATTGGGTTGGGAGTAAAGGGCCTGGGTACCTTTCCAGATGGAACCTTTGCCCCAAATGAATGTATTACCAGGGCAAGTTTTGCCATGATGATTGCTGATATTATCAGCACCATTACCAATGATCCTGCTCTGGCTACCAAGTATGCAGGGAATGTCTCCCCATTTGATGACGTTAGGAATGATGCTCCATACTTTAATGCAATCATAGTCTGCACCACCAGAGGTATTATCGAGGCCAAAGGAGGTATCAGACAAAATATTTTTGACCCCATGGGCAGCGTGTTAGGGGCAGATGCTGTATTGTCCATAAGAAAACTCAAGGAAGCTCTAAAGATAGTCTAAGGACTTTGTTAAAGGCTATTCTATGAAGAAGACGAAAGACCTCAGAGATAGAGTGGGGGGTGATAAGCTCCCCTGTTTTTTTGACAGTACGTTACCTTTTTTGCATCTCTGTCTTTTCTTGCTCTTTCTTGTGTCTCTCGTCTTGAATCTCCTCATAAAGGATTCTCTAGCTCAGGAGATGAAGGAGGCTGTTCCCGGTGAACGAATAGTGACAGGAACAGGCATAATCGTTAAGGAAAACATTGCCCTTGCTCGAAACAAGGCCATATCCCAGGCCTTTTCAAAGGCCCTTGAGGAATATCTTATCCAAAGGCTGGGCTCCCAGGCTATGGCCAATAATCTTCAGAGATTGGATGAAGAAATACTGTCAAAAACAAAGGAGGAGATACAGGACTACCAACTAATCTCTGAGGTCAGGACTGACAGACACGTTAGGGTATTGATGAAGGTTCGGGTCAATGAGGCTGTATTGGAGCAGAAACTCAAGAATCTGGGATTGGGCAGGACTGATAGCATCCAGATTGATGTTCTTTTCCTGGTTTCAGAGAAGAAGAAAGGTTCTTCAGCCATCTATTGGTGGGGTGATCCTTCTCGCCAGACATCACTCACCCAGATGGATCTATCTCTTAGTAGCGCCTTTGAAGACAGGGGCTTCAGGATTATCAACAGATCCTTTTTCCCTCCGGAAGAAAGCTACGAGGAGGGTATGCTCAATGCAGAATTGACCGTTGAGGAAGCAGTCAAATGGGGCAAACTTCTATCTGCCCAGATAGTAATAGCCGGTGAAGCAAATCTATATGGGGCATCGAGGGCATCAGTATTTCTAAGGGCCATAAAGGTTGTGGATGGAGCAATAGTTGCTCAGGGTTACAGGGAAGGGACAGTGGGCAGAAGTAGGAAAGATAAAAAGAGTGCAATAGGGTTAGCTATTAACAGCTGGGCTAATGATATGATACCCTACATCATTGAGGGGGTCAAACCTGCCCAAAACATTGTTAACAGGATTATCATAGTGATAGAGGGCTTTAAGAGTTGGAGAGCGCTTCGAGAATTTAAGGAGTTCTTGAAAGAGAATTTTCCTGAGATAAAATCAGCATTAGAGAGAAGCCTAAAGAGAGACTCAGTAAAGGTATCTGTGAAGACGAGTGGAAGCTCAAAGGGATTGGCCGAAAAGGTACTGAATCATCCGAAAAGGCCTTTTTCATTTGAGGTTAGTGAGTTAAGTGACCAGGGCTTTACGTTGGTTATACGATGACTATTCCAAATCTGATTACCATATTAAGGATTATTCTTGTTCCCATTTTTATAATATATATCATCAATGATAGGACCCTAGGCGCTCTCATCATCTTCATTATTGCCAGTATCAGTGATGTCCTGGATGGCTTTATAGCAAAGATTTTCCATCAGAAAAGCAATCTGGGGGCCCACCTTGATCCCTTGGCTGACAAGATCCTCCTTATGACTGCTTACGTTACATTAGCCGTGTTGAAGATGATTCCATCCTGGCTTGCTGTTTTAACTATAAGCAGAGATGTCATTATTCTGCTGGGGGTTCTGATACTCTATCTGAACGGCTATGAAGTCAAGATCAAACCCTCGCTCTTGAGCAAGGCAACAACAGTAATACAGGCGGCCACCATTTTGGTTGTACTATCACATGGCTATCTGAATATAGAATTTATTAGAACATACGTTTTCTGGCTGGCAGCCCTATTGACCATAGCCTCAGGGCTTCAATACATCAGGATTGGAATGGTTATTCTGAGTCAGGGGGCCAACAGTAATTTCGCTTGACATGGTAATAGGGGAATTGATAGATAGACATTAATAGGCGCGTAGCTCAGGGGGAGAGCGCTACCTTGACACGGTAGAGGTCACGGGTTCAAATCCCGTCGTGCCTATGCTGTAAAATCAATAAGTTAGCCCGTTCTGGATGAATGGGCTTTTCTATTTTTCTGGTAATGTTGTATCAAAGCCAAGTGCTCACTAAAAGATTACTCTTGATAGATGGGAAGACCATAAAAGCCTTGACAAAGGCAGTTGTTGAGATGTAGTAAGAGGTACATAGGAATTACTACCAAACAGCGGAGGTCTGCCTGTGAAAAGATATCATTATCAGAGCGGCCTTCTCCTGAGTCTTCTGCTCATCTCCCCAAGTTGCAGCTCTCTCACGCTCAATGTAAAAGACCGTTCCCCTGCCGCCGAACAATCAACCGTAGCACTACTCTGGCTCTGGCTGTTAGCCAGATTTTATACAATTGAAAAGAGGCGCCGGGTCCTTGAATGGCAATTAGAAGACATTGATCTCCCAAAAATCATCAAGGACAACGCGGCCCGACTCTGGAACCACCACCACCCCGGCAAAGAACTAATCAGGCTGGAGGACTGGAGAGAATAAGACTGCTTAATACTTTCGAAAAAAATCCCACTCAATTGTTAGCGTCATAGGATGTTCTTAGGATATGCCAAGCAAAGCATGGAAAGCCTTTAATCAGAATGCCAGCGATATCGAGCGGCTTCTGAAGATCCATCAAGAAAAAGGCGGAACGGCACCAGGCCGTCGATATAGGCTCGAAGTCCTGAACAAGTCTGCTATTGTCCTTATAACTTCTTTCTGGGAGGCCTATTGTGAAGACATTGCTGCGGAGGGACTCGAGCATATTGTAAAATACGCGAACACTGCAGATGCCTTACCCAAAGAAATCAAGCAGATGATCGCGAAGGAACTCAAAACCGATGTGAACGAGTTAGCCGTTTGGTCTCTCACCGGCGACGGTTGGAAGGCAGTCCTTCAAGATCGCCTTCAGCGTTTACAGGATCAAAGGAATAGGAAAGTAAACACACCAAAGACCCAAAATATAGACCAGTTGTTTTTGTACGCTTTGGGCATGCCACATGTCTCATCCTCATGGACATGGCCAAAAAAGATGACAATAGCGAGAGCCCGCGAAAAACTCGACAAGTATGTGACCTTGAGGGGTGAGATCGCCCATCGAGGAAAGGCTGCTCAATC
>JABXJY010000355.1 GCA_013375385.1 Desulfobacterales bacterium | reverse complement strand
TCTCAGGCGCCATTGCCTGGAAAATGCGTTCTTGTTCAGGATGCATCTTAATTGCCTGGCTTATAAGAAATTTATGCTATTACATCGATGTAACTTAAATATAATCAGCTATCAGCTTCCGAGGATATAGAGATTGCTTCGCTCCCGCCCGCCTCGCAAGCGAGAGCGTTGCGGGCAGGTCGCTCGCAACGACAGAAGCGTTGTCATTGCGAGGAACGTATGTGACGAAGCAATCTAATATGCGCAACTATTTTTGACGGTCTCTATATCTCTTGTGCTTCAGAATAGGTGTCATGGGCTATGGGCTAATCGTTTTTATTGTGTAAGAAAGGTCTAAAAAAGAACTCATCATCATCATTTTTCTCTACCAACAGATAACCTATTCAAATACCGGATAACAAATCACTATTGGCAAAAGCACTTAGGGTGCTTTATCCTCTTCCTCCCGCTTCTTCAGATTCTCCAAATACTCCAGGAAGAACACAAGAAATATCCCTGCAAAAAGCGACACAACTCCTGCGAGCATGACGTTGAGCCTCCTCTTGGGCTTTATCCTTTTCTCTGGTGGGATGGCCTTATCGATTACCTGGAAGGTGATGTCCTCTTTTGTCTCCTCGATCTTGGCTATCTCATACTGCTGGGTAAGGAGCTCGTAAAGCTTTTGCTGGGTTACCGCATCTCTCTTTAACCGTATATACTGCAGTCCTAGTTCCGGCGCCTCGGAAAGGGAAGGCAGGGCCTCAACTTCAGGGTTGGAGCCTTTAGTCTCTACCATGGCCAACTGTTTCTTCAGTTCTCTGAGCTCATCTTTAATCCTGAGGACATCCGGATTGGCAGGAGTAGCAAACTGCTTTATAACACCCAGCTCAACCTCTTTTGCCGTTACCTGGGCCTTCAACTCAGCCAGTGCCTTGATTGAGGCCTCTGTCTGTGCATCCATGGCCACAATCTTCTTATCTGTTTGAAAGTTCTTCATGGCCTCTTCGGCCTCTTGTAATTCCCCCTTGAGCTTTTTAAGCTGATCTTCTATAAATATCCTGTTCCTCTTTGCCATTGAGAGGGCATTTTCAGAGAGGAATCTTTGAAGGGCTATGGTGTACTGATTGGCAATATCTGCGGCAATCCCGGGGTCTTTATATTCTACGGCTATACTGATGAGCCCTTTCCTATCATCAGTGATCTCAGCCATTCCACTCAGTGATCTTACAGCATCCTGGAGGGATGGTGGCTCATCCCGGGGCTCCTTAAAAAGAACCTTGATCAAATCAAGGGCCCTGATCACATCCTCAGCTAGAGTTCTGCTCTCAAGGATAGACATTAACTTTTTCGAAGATGTCCCAACCATGCTTGGAAGTATATAACCCACAAAAGGCACGTGGCCCAGGTTCTGTAATGCACTGGAGAGCTGACCTTGTGTTGACTCAATAGGCATGATAGTAGCCTTGGCGTGGTAGATCGGGGTCATAAGGAGGCTCACGATGGCCGCCGTCACGACTGACGTGCAAAAGATCACTGCGATGATCCACCGCCTCTTCCATATTACCCGCCAGTAATCCAGAAGATTTATCTCATCTTCCCTTTCATCTATTTCCATCATTTACCCCAAAGAAGATGGTTGACAGGGTTCAGGGATCAGTTGTCAGTATAATTTTTCAAGGGATCGTCGTAACCCGTTTATCATTCGTCCAACTTCGGCGGTCTTTTCAAGTAATTCTTTTTCTTGAGTCATATCAATATATCTTAATCGCTGAGCTATTTGAATATGAGTCTCCAACTCTGCAAGAGATCCATAGGCTATTGAGAGATGCTGAACGAACTCCTTGGTATGTTGTCGTTCTCTCCCTTTTTACCCTGTTAAATATTCTTTTAGTATCAACGACTTTTTATACGAATCTTTGCTATTTTTTGAAACGTTTAGACACAATTTGAGCACCATTTAACAGGGCTGGTGTTAGCTGGTATTGATACAGCTGCACGTCGCAACTGACTAGTACAGCGTTTCATTAAAAAGTTGTCATTGCGAGTGTTAGCGAAGCAATCTTTTGGCGTAGTTTGTGAGCCTT
>JABXJY010000354.1 GCA_013375385.1 Desulfobacterales bacterium | reverse complement strand
TAATATAGGGTACGAGGTCGGGTTCACCTACCTTCCACCACGATTCTCCGATCTTTTCTACCTCGGGCTTTCGCTGTTTTAGATTACGCCAAGCAGCGTTAGCTATGGCATGCCCATACTCGTAATCATCCCCTGCAATCCAGTATTTCTTAAACGGCTTTTTGGAAAGCGCCACTCCGCCGGCTTTGCCAGCTATGGCAGTATTTTCGCCCGTAGAAAAAACATACCTATGTCCCTTTTCCCCGGTTATCCTTTCGCTTTTAGAAATCCAGACGATAAGTGGCACCTTCTCCCGCTTGCAATAATCAGATACGGCCATGGCGACACCACTACTTATGGTGCCAACAAGGAGATCCACGCCTTCCCTCATGACCAGCTCTTTGGCCACGCTGAGGCCAATATCAACCTTGAATTTTGTGTCCCTGGTAGTAAACTCTATTTTTTTACCCAGAACACCTTCCTTGTTAATCTCATCCAGGGCCAGTTTGAATCCGTTGAGGGCCTCCTTGCAAAACATCGCCGCCGGACCACTATAACAGTCTATGATACCCACTTTAATTGGCTTTGCGGCAGATGATGGTGGATAGATTAGAAGGAGTGTCAAGAAACAAAATAAAACGATGACTACCCAAGATACTTTTCTCATAATAAACCCCCTCTTTTAGTGTTAAGAGTTAAGAGCCTAATTCACTATCCCTAAATGAATAGTGAGCATCCCCAAAAACCCCTGTCATCCAATTTTTTTATCATAACCCCTATTAAAGTCAATATCAAAGTTTGGTGCAAGGATCTGCCTTGGCATTACTCCCAGTCTCTTGGGAATATCCTGATTTATAAAACTCAAAGATTTAACAGGACTTGCCTCAAGACATTGAACTATCGTGGGAAATGTGGTACATTCCACCCCTGTGATGAGGCCACCACTATTTACTCTAGCACTAGTCCTTTTGATACCGCTGATTCACCTCTATCCTTCATATGCTCAAGAGGCAAAACCATTCAGAGATCCAATAGTTATCCGGGTCATACACCTTGATTATGCCGATGCTGAGTACCTGGCCTCCGTTCTGGCTCCTCTGTTGTCAATGGATGGCCGGGTAGTGGCCTACAGGCCTACAAACAGCCTCATCATTAAAGATAGGGCATCGCTTGTCAAAACGTTGGTTAAGATCATAAAGGGAGACCCTGACCCCTAGGCGAGGTTTGCAGGCATTAACCCTCACTGTTTCCTGCGTTCGACAGCACGAGTGACAAGGCACCTAATCCCCCTTATCTTTCACCATGATTGAGGTAAATTGGTGCGATTAACCACGAAAAGAGATGGCCAAACGGATCCAAATACTGGCCCATGATGGGATAGATAAAGACTTGTTGGCCCAGATCCGAACATGGGCCAACGAGGTCTTGGGAAGGAAAGGGCTTGTATCTGCACCTCCGTATCTGTGCATAACGATCTGGAAAACCAGGGAGGAATTGCAGGACTTCTACCGGAGAGAAAAAGAGGCGCTCGGCGTCATTACAGGAGAGGAAATAGACTTCTTGGCCACCCATGATGCGTGGAAAGGCTATCCAAGGATTCATATCTGTCAAGAAAGGCTGAGGGGAATCCCCGATGCCGTTGTCCAGGGTGTTATACACCATGAGATGAGCCATGCCTTGCACCACGGAACCCAAGAGTTCTATACGTTTCGATTCTCAAGGAAGCTTCAAGAGGCGGGACGTTTCTGCGGCCTGGATTTGCCACTTCTCCAGCAATTCGTATATTCCCTGTCTGTGGCCATCAAAGATTGGGAGGTGGTGCAGTGGCTTGCCGAAATAGGCCTGGGTTTCGGCCAACGGGCACTTGTCGAGCACCTCATTTCAGATACCGAAGAGGAGCGCCAGATCTGGGAGGTAGTGTGCGGCTCTCCGGCCCTGAGGAAGATAGCCCTCGCTGCCTTCCTCAAGACCCTTCTCCCGATTGTAGCCATGATTTCAATCGGAATCTTAGAGGCCCAAGCCCTCAGGACTCAATGGAATGAAGCCTATGGATGGCTTCCCGAAAGGGAGCGGGAGAGTCTCTTC
>JABXJY010000353.1 GCA_013375385.1 Desulfobacterales bacterium | reverse complement strand
CCAGCAATGTCATTGTGGCCGATCGATTCGCCGATATCTTCGATGGATTCTCCATCGGCTCCAACGACCTCACCCAGCTCACCCTGGGCCTCGACAGGGACAGTGACCTGGTATCCCACATCTTTGATGAGAGAAATGAGGCGGTCAAGGACATGGTCAGGGAGGTGATCCAGGTTGCCCGCCGGAGGGGACGGAAGATCGGCATCTGCGGCCAGGCACCCAGTGATTTCCCTGAGTTTGCCACCTTCCTGGTAGAGTGCGGGATTGACTCCATCAGCCTCATCCCTGACACCGTGGTAAAGACACGGCTTGCCGTTGCCAAAAAGGAGGAGGAGCTGGGGATAAGAGTGGATGAAGGGTAGGAGACAGAAGTGGCGAGGAGAGTTGTTATCACAGGTATGGGGGCTGTGACTCCCTTGGCTGTTGGTGTGGAGGAAAGCTGGAAAAAACTATGTGCTGGAGAGTCTGGAATCAAAAAGATTACCCAGTTTGATGCCTCTTCCCTGAAATGTCAGGTAGCGGGTGAGGTAACGGACTTTTCAGCAGAAGATTTTCTGACACCAAAGAAGATCAGGAGGGCCGATCGCTTCATACACTTCATTGTGGCGGCCACCAAGATGGCCATGGAGGATAGCCAATTAAAGGTTAACGCCGGCGAGGAATACAGGGTGGGGGTAATAGCTGCTTCCGCAATCGGGTCCTGCAAAACCTTTGAGGCAAACCATGAGCTCATTGTAAAGGGACTCATGAAAAACGTAACCCCGTACCTGGTAATCAATCTCTCTGCCAATACCGCTGCAGGTGAGATGGCCGCTATGTGCAGGGCTCAAGGGCCACACCATTTCCTTCAGGAGGCCTGTTCAGCAGGAACAAATGCAATAGGGTTGGGATTCAGAATAATCAAATACGGAGAGGCTGAGGTAATGATTGTGGGAGGCTCTGATGCGGGTATTAGCCCTACCCTCATGGCAAGTCTTGATAACCTCGGTGCAGTAGCAACATCCTGGAACGAAGAACCTCATCGGTCAAGCAGGCCCTTTGATAAAAAAAGAAATGGTTTTGTCAGCAGTGAAGGTTCTGGGGTTCTCATTCTAGAGGAACTTGAGCATGCAAGAGGCCGGGGGGCCAAGATTTATGCAGAAGTGGTGGGATATGGTTCTACCTGTGATGCCTATCATGCGGTTGCTCCTCTGCCAAGCGGGGAAGGTGCACTCAAATGTATGGAACTCAGCATCGAAGAAGCCGGGATTAAGCCAGAGGAAATAGACTATATTAACGCTCACGGAACGTCCACCATTGCAAATGATGAAACAGAAACCCTTGCCGTTAAGAACCTGTTTGGACCGAGGGTAAAAGAGATCATGATTAGTGCCAATAAATCGATGATAGGCCATATGTGGGGTGCTGCTGGTGCTGTAGAGGCGATATTTACGGCAAAAACCTTACAAGAAGGCATAATACCTCCTACCATTAATCTGGATGAGGCTGATCCCAAATGTGATTTAGACTATGTTCCCCACAAAGCCCGGCGCTCAGATATAAGATTCGCCCTTTCAAACTCATTTGGCTTCGGAGGCATAAATGCCAGCCTGGTTTTAAAGAAGTATGAAGAGTGAGGAGTGCTATACACTACTTGACTGAATACACCATAATTATTTGATAAGGGGGGGAATAGCATGGAAATTAGAGTAAATCTAGCTACACAACTGAAGGAAAAACCAACCGATGAGTCAAAACTTGGTTTTGGTAAGATATTTACCGATCATATGCTCCTCATTGACTACGATATCAATATTGGTTGGCACAATACCAGGATAGAGCCCTATGGCCCTCTGACGCTTGATCCCGCTGCCGCCTGTTTCCACTATGGTCAGGAGATCTTTGAAGGTCTCAAGGCCTATTACGGCAAAGATGGTGGAATATACCTGTTCAGGGCAGTCGATAATTTTGAAAGACTCAATCGTTCGGCACAGAGGGTATGTATGCCCGAGCTAGATGTAGGCCTGGCCATGGAAGCCCTGAAGAAATTGATCCTCATTGATCGGGAATGGATCCCGAAGACTCGCGGAAC
>JABXJY010000093.1 GCA_013375385.1 Desulfobacterales bacterium | reverse complement strand
AAAAAGTAAGCACTATGTTGTTCTGTTTATAGCCTTGTTCCTCGTGATGCCGGGATGCGCAAGCAAGGAAAAGATCCGGGCAGGAGAGATTCGGAAGAGAGCGGACCTGGCCTTTGGTGAGTTGAAACAGGAAGAGCGTCAAAGCAAGGCTTTTCCAACAGAGGGCAGCGGAGACACGATAAGGCCCTCAGTTCAATCTGGTAGGGAACAGAGGGACACTGTTCAGGTCGAAAAAGGAAAAAGACCGGATTGGGTGGATGGAGATAGCATCCAGTATCCTTCCTCTCAATATTTGACAGGGGTCGGGTATGCTCCTGATCGCACATCAGCAGAGGATAGGGCCAGGGCTGAGATTGCCAAGATATTTTATAGCAAAATAGACTCCCGAACCAGGTCTTACCAGGAGTATCTACAGACTACATCTAAGGGCAAGCCAAGGACAGAGGAAACCTTCAGCATCGACGAGATTACCAAGGTCTCAACCCAGAAGGTCCTATCAGGGGTGAGAATTTTGAAGGTCTACCAAGAGAGAAGACAAGAGTCTCTTTTTTATGCCCTTGCAGTACTCGATAGGGATCAATCGGCCACGATACTGAGTGATAAGATCCAAGAACTGGATCAGGATATAAAAGGACTTCTGATCAGGGCGCAAGGTGAGGAAGGTATGCTTGCCAAGGTAAAGTCTCTCAAACAGTCGATTCAGAAGCACATCCTGCGGGAGGCCTATGATGCTGAACTTCGGATTGTCAGTCGGTCTGGGACAGGGATCTCCGCACCAATCCATTTCACTGAAATAAAAAGCAGGCTGGACTCTATTCTGCTGAGGGATTTTTTTATTGGGGTATCGGTTACGGGTAGCAGGGCAGGTGAGATTCAGGAGGCCCTCGTTCAAGGATTAAATCAGCAGGGATTCTCTATCTCTGAGGATTTAGGCAGGGCAAGTGTGCTTGTCAGGGGTGCCGTTGACATCGAGGCCCTTGACAGAGGAACACCTGAATGGAAGTATGTACAGTGGCGGGCACATTTTGATATGGTTGATAGCAAGGGTGGTGCTGTTTTTGGAAGTGTCAATAAGACGGGAAGGGAAGGACATTTGAGCCTTCAGCAGGCTGAAAACAGGGCAGTTCGGAAACTACGAAAGGCCCTGACAACAGAGATTACCGAGAAGATGAGGCGATATATCTATTCCCAGTAGGATGACCTTAGATGGTGCGCCCCGAAAACCTAAACAACGTGGGGTGAAAGATGATGAGAAATAAAAGATTGGGTATCGTTCCTTTATCGATCATTATGATTGGCTTCTGGATTCTTGAGCATTCCGCCTTTGCCTTGACACCAAAGGAGATCTACCAAAGGGTGAGTCCCGGAGTTGTATTCATACTTGCCTCTGAGGGCCGTGGAACGGGAAGTGGTGGCACAGGATCAATCATAAGGGAAGATGGTATCGTGATCACCAACGCCCACATTTTCATCCGGAAGGGTTCATCGAGACCGATGTCCGATATCTGGGTTTTCTTGAAGCCTGAAGAGGTAACCGGGAACCCCAAGAGGGATCTGGCCAGGCGCTACAAGGGTGAGATTGTGGCATATGACCGAGAGTTAGACCTGGCCCTTGTCAAGATCAAAGACGTGGACGTGCCACTTACTCAAGTGGGTTTCGGGGACTCAGAACAGATTGTTGTCGGCGATCAAGCCTATGCCATTGGTCATCC
Organism: Desulfobacterales bacterium; assembly: GCA_013375385.1. Taxonomy (GTDB): domain Bacteria; phylum Desulfobacterota; class DSM-4660; order Desulfatiglandales; family B25-G16; genus JABXJZ01. Next base: position 7,576 of record JABXJY010000093.1, on the reverse strand, counting down.
TGAGCAGGGAGGTCTGTGGAGTTTGACAACTGGTGTTATCAGTGCCCACAGAAGCAATTATGGTGGTGTCAAAGGTAAGAACCTTTTTCAGACAGAGGCCAGTATTAACAGGGGCAACTCCGGTGGTCCCCTCTTGGATGAACAGGCAGCCATGATTGGTATCAACTCCATGATTGCCAGGAAGGCCAAAGACGGTCTGGCAATCACCGCTGTTAATTTTGCCATTAAGTCGCGAGTGGCCCTGGGCTGGTTGAACAGGGTGGGTTACCGGTTTGCCTCTGTTGAAGCAATCCCATCGGAAACGGGGCGAAAACCACTGAAAGAGGAGGCTCAAAGGGTAAAAGAGCCTGTTCGGCCAGTGAAGGAAGCCCCATCTCCTAAACCAAAACCTTTAAAAGAGGAAAAGAAGGGAAAAATCCTGACCGAAAAGAATCCATTCAACATGGATGAATTGATTGCTGGCATGGAGGAGATGGAAGACGTAATGGAGGAGATGAGGGGAAAGATTAAGGAATTTAAGAGAAGGAGGTAGTCATGAAAGGAAAAGGTTTAAGGATTCTATGTGTTTTTCTGGGTGTAGGGATCTTGTTTATTATGGGTTGTGCAGCAAAGGTAGTAGCCCCTCCCGCAGGCCCCGCGTGGGTTAACAAGGGAAGCGGGGCATTTGATGTGGATAAGGGAAAGGTCTTCTACGGTGTGGGGATAGCCTCAGGGATCAGAAACCGGGCACTTCTACGGTCAACTGCAGACAACAGGGCCCGGGCAGAGATTGCCAAGATTCTTGAGACCTATGTGGCTGTTCTGGCCAAGGACTACATGGCCTCCACAACGGCGGGGGATATGAAAGCCTCTTCAGAGGAGCAGCATGTAGAGCAGGCACTGAAGACATTTTCAAAGACCACGCTCCACGGGGCCAGAATTATCGACCACTGGAGAGATCCGGCAGATGGATCGCTTTTCTCTCTCTGTGAACTGGACCTCTTTGCCTTCAAGAATGCATTAGATGACTACAAAGAGTTGGATGCAAAGGTGAGGGACCACGTGAGGGAGAACGCTGAAAAGCTGCACGGACAGCTTGAGGAGATGGAGAAAAAGAGGTAGTAGGTTGGGTTACTCGGAGTGGTACCGGGAGCTTTGCAGGCCAGGAGTTGACTCGAAATGAAAGTCAACGACTGGCCTTATTCAGCTAATAGGAAGCGACGGGCTACTGACAACTATCAATGGACGCTTTCGGATACTTTATCAGGTTAGCAAACTCCCTGAGGTCCTTTACGGTAAAGCTGGCTTTGGGTTTTCTTCCATCTCTATCAAGATAGTATGCCTTAATCCCTAGACTTCTTGGGACTACATAGTCGAATTCATAGTGGTCTCCCACATGGATAGCATTTGACGGTTTTGTTGCCATAATATTGCAGATTTGCTGATAGAATTGAGGTGTCTTTTTAACCTGCCCGAAGTCGGATGTGGCTGAAAAGATCCTGGTAAAGTAATCTTCAATTCCCGCCTCCTTTATCTCAACTTCGACAAATTCTCTGGCTGCATTCGAGGTAACAATAAGGTCATAGTATTGCACCAGATCTTCCACCACCCCTTTAACTTCTGGGAAGGGCCGGATTTTATCCCTGTGTTCCTCCAACAGATTTTCCCACCTGCCAGGAAGCTTAAAGTACTCAAACCAGTATTTGATATCGTACCATTCTAAGGCAGAATCACCAATCCTTTCATATTCGGTCTTCACTCTGGATGTAGCCTCAGAAAGGCTGATGTTGTATTTTGTTGCATAAAGACGAGGGATACCAATCTCCCATACGAAGGTTGTATAGGTAGGATCAACAAGGGTGCTATCTAGATCGAATGAGACCAGCTTTTTCTTGTCCATTCTCGCCCACTCCTTTTGGTCGTTCGAGCTCACGGACCCGCCCGCCTCGCCTGAGCGAGAGCGATGGCGGACAGGGATCATAGAGACGGTTTTTGAGTAACAGGATAGCGGTTTTATCTGAATTCCCCGCTCGGGAATCCAGATCAAAGACTTTGTGCTCTCAGTGAGCTCTGTGAGAGATATATAAAGCGCTTTTAGGGTTACAGTCAAGCCATCCCTTGTAGCGGTGGTAATTGACTGTTCAGGTATTTTCTTAAATACTCCGCTGTATATGATCTTCTGCTATTTTTGACAATCTCGACAGGTGAGCCGGTCGCTATTATGTAGCCCCCCTTCTCACCCCCATCTGGACCGAGATCGATGATGTAGTCCGCCTCTTTTACAATCTCCATGTTATGTTCAATTACTGCGACCGTGTTTCCCTTGTTTACGAGGGCCTGCAACACCTGGATCAGGGTTGAGATGTCAGCGGTGTGCAGTCCTGTCGTGGGCTCATCCAGGATGTAAAGGGTGTGATTTCTTGAGGTCTTTGCCAGTTCTTTGGCAATCTTGATCCTTTGGGCCTCGCCCCCAGAAAGGGTAGGGCTTGGCTGCCCCAGAGCAAGATAACCCAGGCCTATTCTGCACACAACCTGGAGTGCTTGCCTAATCTTTGGCATAGCCGAAAAGAAGGTTGCAGCCTCTTCAAAGGTAAGGCTCAAGACCTCTGCTATGTTTTTCCCCTTGTAGGTAATATCAAGTGTCTCCCGGTTGAACCTCCTACCTTCACATACCTCACAGGTGATGTATACGTCTGGGAGAAAACTCATTTCTGCCTTAATTGAGCCATGGCCTTTGCAGGTCTCGCACCTACCCCCAGGCACGTTAAATGAAAACCTGCCGGGCCTGTATCCCCTCGCCTTGGCACCTGGAGTCATTGAAAAGAGGGTTCGTATTTCAGACAAAGATGCAATATATGAGATAGGTACTGATCGGGTAGTGAGGCCAATAGGGCTGTGGTCCACCTCAAGCACCCTATGCACTGACTCCCATCCCTCGATCGTCTTACACAAGCCAGCCTCTCCTTCTTTTTCTAACAACCTGTTGCGTAATCCCCTATACAGAACATCTTTCAGGAGGGTGGATTTGCCAGAGCCGGATACCCCGGTTACACAGATCAATGTTCCCAGTGGAAATTCGGCGTCTATCCCTTTCAAGTTATGCTCGGTTGCACCCCAGACCTTGATGCGGGGGTAGGCCTTATATGGCCTTAGCCTTGAGGTAATCTTGCGAGGATGTCTGGCAAAGGATACTCCTGTTACCGATTCCGGAACTTTTTTCAGGTCTTCTATTGTTCCGCATGCCACCACCTGCCCACCTTTTCTCCCCGCTCCGGGTCCAAGGTCAATTAGATAATCAGACTCCCTGATGGTTTCTTCATCATGTTCTACGATTAGAATAGAGTTACCGCTCTCTTTCAGTTTCTTGAGGGCATCAAGAAGCATCCTGTTGTCCCTTGGGTGGAGTCCGATTGTTGGCTCATCCAGGATATAGCATACCCCGGTGAGGTTGGATCCAAGCTGTGCTGCCAGGCGGATCCTCTGCGCCTCTCCACCAGAAAGCGTTTCCCCACTTCGACTAAGAGATAGATAGGATACTCCGAGCATATTCAAAAAGATAAGTCGCGTGAGTATCTCATCTATAATAGGACTACCTATCAGGGCCTCCTGGTTGGGAAAAGAAAATCCGGTGAGGATCTCTTGTAGCTTTTCAGCAGGATGCTGAACCAGGTCCCAGATGGAGTAGCCCTTAACCTGTACAGACAGGGCCTCTCCTCTCAACCTGCTTCCGCCGCATTGGTAACAGATAGAAGTACTGCCTCCGTTAACATTCCCTACATGGCCCAATCCTTCGCACCTGGGACAGGCACCATGCTTGCTGTTAAAAGAAAAAAGCCTCGGGTCGAGCTCCTTAGCACCAATGCCACATGAGGGGCAGACCTTCTTTAGAGAAAAGATTTCTTCTTGCCCATTCCTATCCATGATTATGAAAGTCCCGCTACCTTCAGAAAGGGCCTGGCTCACCAGCTGGTCAGGATCCGAGCCTTGAACTGTGCCAATCACCAGTTCAATAGTATGCTCTTGGTATCTGCTCAGGGACATACCTTCCGTCAGTTGTAGCAGCTTTCCATCAATCCTGGCTTCCCTAAAACCCTTTCGCATGGCCTGGGCGAGTAAGTCCTTATGAAAGCCTTTACGTCCAACCACAAGCGGAACCAGAATAGTTGCCTCCTTTTGGCTGTATTTATATCTAATATTCTCTAGGATTGCCTCCTTTGATTGAGCTAACATTTCCCGGCCACAAGCTGGACAGAATTGTGAGCCAAGTTTGCTATAGAGGAGCCTCAAGAAATGATAGATCTCTGTAAGGGTTCCTACGGTACTCCTTTGGCTGGCATAACGTATCCTCTGCTGGATAGCTACCGTAGGCGGCAGACCCGTGATCACATCTATGTCTGGTCTCTCAAGGACTCTCACATACTGTCGGACATATGGTGCCAGACTTTCAAGGTATCTGCGCTGACCTTCAGCAAAGAGGATATCAAAGGCAAGGGTAGACTTTCCTGAACCAGAGACACCTGTTAGCACCACAAGTTGCTGGCGCGGAATAGAAAGAGTGAGGTTTTTGAGGTTATGCTCCCTGGCACCTGTTACGTAAATGGACCCTGGTGAGCTTCCTATGGGTTTGGAAGGGTCTTTCTTAAACTGCCTGTCTAATTTCAGTTTGCTTAAACCATCCAGATACTTTTTCAGGAATCTCCCAGTGTGGGAAAAAAGATGCCTCGCTACCTCTTCAGGAGTGCCTGCAATAACAATCTGGCCTCCTGCGTCACCTCCTTCAGGGCCCAGATCAATTACCCAGTCTGCATTCTTAACCACATCCATGTTGTGCTCTATAACGAGTACTGTATTGCCCTGGCTTACGAGCCTGCGGACTATGAAAATGAGCTTTTCTATATCAGCAAAATGGAGGCCTGTTGTAGGCTCATCAAGGATGAAGAGCGTGGGACCCTGACCAGAGGATTTCAGATAACGAGAAAGCTTAAGTCTCTGGGCCTCTCCCCCTGAAAGGGTATTTATTGGTTGGCCAAGTTGGATATAACCAAGTCCAACATCTGCTAAGGGTTTTAGGGGAATTGTTACCTTAGGTTGGTCCTCAAAAAAAGTCAGCGCCTGATCAACCGTCATGGAAAGGATCTCTGATATATTTTTGTCCTTGTAAGTAATTTCCAGAATTTCTTTCTTAAAGCGTTTTCCCTGGCATTCCGGGCAGGTAGTAAAGACATCTGAGAGAAACTGCATCTCTACCTTTTCACTGCCTTGCCCTTTGCAGGTTTCGCACCTGCCTCCGGCGACGTTGAAGGAGAAATAACCGGGGCCAAAGCCTTGTGAAATTGCCCTATCGGAGTCTGCTAAAAGGCGCCTGATGGGATCCATGGCATGTACATAGGTAAGAGGGTTAGCTCGTGGGGTCCTGCCAATGGGTTTCTGGTCAATCATCACCACATCTGCTATCTGCTCTAAACCTTTCATTGCCTTGTGGCGACCGGGTGTGCCCTGGGGGTCAGATTTGGCCTTTTTGATTGCCTTATAGAGTATCTCTTCGGCGAGGGTAGATTTTCCTGAGCCAGAAACACCAGTCAGGCACACAAAAAGCCCCGATGGAATGTGAACATCTATGTTTTTCAGGTTGTGCTCAGTTGCACCCTCAACAGTCAGGCATTTATCTCTTGAGGGCCTTCTCCTTGTGGCGGGAACAGGGATACATCTTTGCCCCCTAAGATACTGGCCGGTAACTGAACCATCTACAGTGGCTGTAGGGCCGAAGTACATGACCTCTCCGCCACGATTCCCGGCCGCCGGCCCTAGATCAAGCATGAAGTCACTTTCTCCAATAATCTCCGGATCGTGTTCAACTACAATAACGGTATTCTGGATGTCTCTGAGTTTCTTCATGATCCTGATAAGCCTCTTGTTATCCCTGGGATGGAGCCCGATGCTGGGCTCATCCAGGATATAGAGGGTATTGACTAGGGAAGATCCAAGGGCTGATGTGAGGGCCACCCTCTGGAGCTCACCACTTGAAAGGGTCCTCGATTGTCGGTCAAAGGTTAGGTAGCCAAGCCCCACATCAAGGAGGTATGTAATCCTGCCCCTAATCTCATCCAGGACCAGGGCACTGGCATCATCTCCTGAAGGTACATTAAGGGATTCAAAAAAGTCACTGGCCTGATCGATACTCAAGGAATATACCTGGCCAATGGTTAGCCCTCCAATTGTATAGAGTAACGCCTCTTTCTTAAACCTCGTGCCACTACAATCCGGGCAGACCCTATAGGTTCGATAACGGGAAAGAAACACCCTTACATGCATCTTGTATTTTTTGGTCTCAAGCCACCTGAAAAAACCTCTCACCCCGTAAAATTCTCCACTGCCTTGGATAATGGCCTCTTTTTGGGCTTCTGTGAGATCATTAAAAGGTATGTCAGTAGGAATATTGTTATCTTCACAGAAGTTTAGCAGATCCTCAAATTCCATATGGTGGTTTCTCCAGGTACCCCATGGTTTGATAGCACCCTCCTCAAGGGAAAGGGAGCTGTCCGGGATGACAAGGTCAGGGTCAATATCGATGATCCTGCCAAACCCTCTGCATGTCTCACATGCTCCTACAGGGCTGTTAAAGGAGAAGAGGTTTGGAATTGGCCTCTTATAGACTATTTTGCACACTGCACACTCGATCCGATTGCTGAAGGAAAGGTGTCTGTCAGGTTTTATCCACAAATCCAGGGTGCCTCCTCCAAAACGGAAGGCCTGCTCGAGGGAGTCGAAAATCCGCTTCCTGTCAGAATGCCTTAGTAGTAAGCGATCCCCCACAATGTGGAGTGTTCCATTGCCTGGTCTCCATTCTTCAATTGACTTGATCTCACCGACAGAGAAAAAGCGGTCGAGCCCTATCCTGCCCAATTCCTTCTTCACCTGGTCATGATGAGCGGACTTTGAAAAAAAGGGAAAGGTGATCACAAGCTCGGTTCCCTGGGGAAGACCTTCAATGTCTTTCCACACGTGCTCAGGGGTTTCTGGGACCACAAGGTTTCCGCATTTCTCGCAATGGAGCTGCCCCAGGCGTGTGTAAAGCAATTTTACATAGTCTGTGATCTCCGTCATGGTGCCCACAGTGGATCGCGAGGTCCGCACAGACCCTTTGTTGTCAATTGCAATGGCTGGAGGGATACCCTCAATCCTGTCAACCTCAGGCCTATCCATCCTTTCCATGAACTGCCTGGCATAAGGTGAAAAGGTCTCAACATAGCGGCGCTGCCCCTCGGCATAAAGGGTATCAAGGGCGAGAGAGGATTTTCCTGAACCACTGACACCAGTGATTACCGTGATATTATTCAGCGGGATCTCCAGACTGAGGTTCTTCAGATTGTTTTGATGAGCGCCTTTGATTCGGATGGTATCCATTGCCATACTTGCACCTTGGTGCTTCGATCCGCAAATACGGTGATGTGTTTTATTTAGTTAGCTCGGAGCAATTGTCTTCGATCTTGAGCTCAGACCGATGGGCTTAGCTCTAAGAGAAATTCTTTCCTCCATTGGCCTTATAATCTGCTTGCAATTTCTTTTCCAGCTACCATTCCACTGATAGAGGCCTGAA